>DATFJD010000146.1:0-7505 GCA_035269475.1 Halalkalibaculum sp. | reverse complement strand
CTCACCGGGAGTCGATCAGCTTCGAAGCGGGGGAGCGAAAGATTGAGCAAATCAGCCTGGAGACGGCGGTTACGGAGTTTGAAGAGGTGCGGGTGGAAGAGCGCCGCTATATCACTACCGGTGAGGCGGGGGTACGTCGTATTGATGATGTGGATATTGCCCGGATTCCGAGTCCGGGTGTAGGCGGTGACTTGGCTTCCTACCTGCAAACCGAACCCGGGGTCATTACAGCCGGAGACCGGGGCGGCAACCTGTTTATCCGGGGCGGTACACCCGAGCAGAACCTGGTGCTGGTCGACAACATGCCGATCTTCAAGCCCTTCCACATTTCCAACCTCTATTCGGCTTTTCCCGACGAGGTGATACAAAATGTGAACATGTTTGCCGGTGGTTTCGGGGCGGAGTATACCGGGGCTACCTCGGCGGTGATCGACGTCAACCTACGGCCCGGCAATAAGGTGGAGACGAGGTACGGCGTTGAGGCAAGTCCCTACCTGATGGCTTTGCAGCTGGAAGGGCCGACCAAGAAAAACCGGCAGTCGTACATGCTGCTTGGCCGATTTTCTACCATCGATCAGTTTGGACCCACGCTTACCGGAGAAGATGTACCGGTGCAGTTCTACGATATTATGGGCCGCTACTCCATCCAGGAGAATAATGTGAGCTGCAACTTCACGGCCCTGCGTACGCAGGATAGGGGACAGATTGTATCCCAAAGAAATATTGACCACTCCTGGGCCAATACGGTTTTTGGCGGACGCTGTGTGGGCTTTGATGAAGAGTTTAACTACCCGGTAGAGGCCACCTTGGGCTATTCACATTTTGTCAATTCCGAAGGGGCGCCCGATCGTACCGAACGTAACTCATCGCTTGGCCAGATATTTATGAACATCGACATGCAGCAGCGGCTCTTCGGTATGTCCGTCGATTACGGACTGGGCCTTAACTTTCGTTTTTACAATACCGAACTGGCCGAGCGATTTACCTCCGTGCAATCCTTCACCCGGAAGGTGGCTATAGTTAAGTTTTACAGCTCTTTTGACTGGAGTCCGAATTCCTATTTCTCACTGCAACCGGGCCTGGCAACCCAGATGAGCACCGACCTGCAGATCACCTTCGAGCCCCGCCTTCGCCTGGCCTGGCGTCCGGACGGTACCGACCGGCAGGAGTTCAGCCTGGCTGCGGGACGCTACGCCCAGCTGATGTCGGGCATCTCTGACGAGCGGGATGTGGGCACGGTCTTTACGGTACTGAAGCCGATTGAACAGGAGGAGCCCTACCCGAGTGCGCTGCACGGGATACTGGGTTATCAGCGGCGTCTCGGCAATAGCTTTAGCGCCAGTGTGGAGGGTTACGTCAAGAGTCACGATAATATCTCGGTGTCAAAATGGGATCCGGAGGTTGGCATTGAGATTGAGACCGCCCTGGCCGACGGCTTCGCTTATGGTTTTGACCTCAGCCTGCAGTATAATGGAAGTCGTTTTTTCGGATCGGTGGGTTACGGCTGGTCGAAGGTGGAGTATGAAGCGGTTTCCGGTGACCTGGGTGCCTGGATTGAAGAGACGATTTTTGAATATAGTCCGCCCCATGACCAGCGCCATAAACTGAATACGGTATTCAGTTATGAGATCGGCAAATTTACGACCAGTGCCCGTTGGGAGTTTGGCACGGGTCGGCCCTACACGCAGATTTTTGGTTTTGATGTGTCGGTGCAGGTGCCGCGGGAAGATCCTGCGGTTGACCCGGGAACGGCGCGAACCCTGTTCAGTCGGCCTTATGGGGAGCGACTGCCCTATTATCATCGCCTGGATCTGTCCGTCGGGCGTTCGTTCGAGCTAGGTTCCGGCTGGAAGCTGGATACGGAGCTGGGTGCAATCAATACCTATGACCGTAATAACGTCTTCAGCTTTGATTTTAATACCATCGAACGGGTAGACCAAACGCCTCTGCTGCCGTACCTCTCTTTTAAACTGGCTAAGTGAGTTTTGACCACAAAGGACACTCCGAGCATCTTTGTGCAACTTTGTGGTATAACTAGAAAGTGCTCACACCTTTTCAATGGCATCATTCAGCCGAAAGCCCACCAGAGTAATATCATCATTTTGCTTTGCTCCCCGTTGCCATTCTTCGCCCGCCGCAAACAGGCTGTCCACAATTTCCTCTACCGGTTTCCCGGCGTTGTCCAGTAAACGCTCTTTTAGCCTTTCGATCCCAAAACTTTCCCTGTCGGCATTGAACAGTTCCATGAGGCCGTCGGTCATCAGCAGCACGGTATCTCCTTCATACAGTTGAGTTTCCTCTGTTTCGTAAGGGAAGGACTCCAGCGCCCCCAGCGGCATCCCTTTTATCTTAATCTCTTCGATAGTGCCGCTTTGCTTGCGGTAGATCAAAAGAGGCGGGATGCCCGCGGAGGAAACCCTGAGCAAATTCCCCTTGATTTTAACGACCATCAGGGCCATAAACAGATTTTTGAGTTTCATCTGCTTGATAGTCTTGGAACAGTAATTCAGAAATTCTCTGATCTCCAGGCTGCTGATATGGGAAAGGAAGAGACTTTTCATGATAGATACCATCATCCCTGCCTTCATCCCATGATTGGTTGCATCGCCTATTACCACAGACAGCTCATTCTCTCCGGCAACCTCGTAATCATAGTAGTCTCCTCCCACTTCGGTTGCGGGACGCATCTCAAAACAGAATTCATAATCCCCGAGGCTCGATTCGCACTTTGGCAGCAGCGAGAGCTGCACATCGCGGGCCTCTTCCAGCTCTTTGGCTTTTCGCCGGTCTTCCGCCTCAAGCACTTTCCGGGCAATTTCCCTCTCTTTGGCTTCCCGCTCCTGGGCTAGAATCGTTTCATTGGCACGGGCATAATCACGGGCCAGGTAAATGGAAGCGGTGATAATCAGGCAGACAAAGCCAAAGGGGTACCCGTTTTGAATGCCATAAAATGGATTGAAGAGATTAAGATCCATCAGCAAATCATAAATACTAAAGAGGAACAGCAGGATAAAACCGGCAGTGATTATCCAGGCATCATCCTTCTTTTTTCTGACTGCCGAAATGAGCACTCTTATAGCTTCAGCAATGATAAGCAGAAGGGGAGCCTGTACCAGCGTAAAATTATCTGCCGGATCAATAACTGCGAAAATCCCGGTGACGGCCAGAGCTGCCGCAAGCAGCCAGAAATACCTGGGGATGTTGAAGTCGAAAGCATAATAGAGAAAAAGCAGCGCAAAAATGGGATTGTACGGTACTACAGCCCGGTGGAGCCTCAAATAGTACAGGTGCTGATCAGCCGATGCCATCATAGCCTGGTAGTCAAAAAAGATATTCAGGGCATACAAAAACAGAAAGATGGAAAAGAACACATTGCTTTTGTTGCGCCGGTTGTACAGGTATAATATCAGGTGGAGAATCCCAAACGAAACCGCAAGTGTGCTGAAGAAAATCTGCTGGTATAAAGCCATTCTATATTAGAGTATCATTGTTAATGAGCATCATACGGTACTTTTGGTTCAAAGTTATGTGCTTTTATGATAATTAAATACTTAAAGTTTAATTATGAGTCTCTTTCGTCGCTAATGATATTTCATTGTCTGCAAAATCAGTTTACTGTAGAAAATCCGGCTATTCCACAGAGGTGCACGAAGGAGCACGGAGGTACACCAAGAAGTAAAATATGTTGTCATCTCGGGCCCCGATCCTGGATATGTGCTTACTATCGTGATGAGGTTCAGGTCCTGACTTCTGCAGCGAACATAAAAGTAAATTACACATCTTTCATTTTACCCCGCCAATATCTCCCAAACTACCATTTCAAGATCAGAGGCTTCCGGTATTTAATTGCCCAGAAAATCGAGAATATTATCCAGGCGGGAGGTCTCGCCTTTGTACATCTCGGTAAACTTGCATCGGGTGCAGGTCACTGTTGTGTAGTTTTTATTCTGGATGTTGAAGAACTTGGTGAAGCCGCCACCGGTTGCCATAAACCGGTCGGTTTCAAATTCCCTGTTTCCACATTTGGGACATTCCCAGTTTTTATGCTGCATGAGTGACGTTTTATTTTGTTAAGAGTTATCGTTCAACTGCTGACGGGTCAATGTAAAAAAATCAGATGCATTGAAGAATAGGTTGTATAGCTGAAGGAACATGTTGGATACGGATTCATCAAAACCGGAATCTACCTGATATGCTACCCGCTCACCGCCGCGCAGCTTAAAGCCGACCGGCTTACAGGTGCACCAGTCCATTTTTACCTTTACCGTATGGTAACCGGGCTGTACGTGAATATCGATCGCCTGGCCCCATTTCAAATCCGCAACATGTTTTCCATCAATGAAAACCTTGAGTTTGCGAGCTACCCCGAAATAGTCTTCTTTGCGCCGTATATGAATCGTCGATTTTTCCATCCCGGGAAACCCTTACAATCTTCAGTTAACATCGTTTAGTAATTATCGAAAAGCACCAACCGGCAATATTAAGCTACTTTGTGAAAAGCGCAAGGAAGTTAGATTTTCAACTAATCATAGCTTGATATTCGAAACCAATGTGATTTAAAACTTCCATCAAAAAACAGAAATAACAGCTGCTTCCCGGAGAAGAAAAATCCCACGATTAGGCCCGGAGTCTTTTCAGTTTCTAAGCCGATCTTATAACTAAGTCTAATCAGGACAATAGTAATTATCTATTCAGATTATCATTCATATCACTAAATGATTTGGTATGTTTAACTTGATAAATCGATAACGAAAAACCGGACATAGTATGGATAACGAGAAAAGTCAGACCGCATCTAATGGTAGCGATACGAACAAGGCAAGCAGTGAAAGCAAATGTCCATTTCATAATGGAGCTTCAAGGCAGACAGCCGGTGGCGGAACCCAGAACCGTGACTGGTGGCCGAACAAACTGAATTTGAATATTTTACGCCAGCATTCTTCTTTAGCTGATCCAATGGACGAGGATTTTGATTACGCTGAAGAGTTTAAAAAGCTTGATCTGCCGGCTGTAAAGCAGGATATATACGATCTGATGACTGACTCGCAGGACTGGTGGCCTGCTGATTGGGGCCACTATGGAGGCCTCTTCATCAGGATGGCATGGCACAGTGCCGGTACCTACCGGGTTGCCGATGGCCGAGGTGGAGGAAGTACCGGGAACCAGCGCTTTGCACCGCTGAATAGCTGGCCCGACAATGTGAACCTTGACAAAGCAAGGCGACTGCTCTGGCCGATCAAGAAGAAGTATGGAAGGAAATTATCATGGGCCGATCTTATGATTCTGGCCGGTAACTGTGCCTTGGAATCGATGGGCCTGGAGACCTTCGGTTTTGGAGGCGGACGTGAAGATATCTGGCAGCCCGAGGAAGATATCAACTGGGGACCTGAGAATGAGATGCTGGCTGACGAACGCCATGATGTAGACGGCAATCTTGAAGGACGGCTGGCCGCCGACCACATGGGACTTATCTACGTTAACCCGGAAGGGCCTAACGCTGAACCGGATCCCGAGAAATCAGCGTATTTTATTCGACAATCATTCGCCCGCATGGCGATGAATGATTATGAAACTGTAGCACTTATTGCCGGCGGACACACTTTCGGAAAAGTTCACGGAGCTGCTCCTGAAGACCATAAAGGCCCGGAGCCTGAAGCAGCAACGATGGAACAGCAGGGACTTGGCTGGCAAAGTGATTACGGTTCCGGTAAAGCCGGCGACACGATCTCAAGCGGCTTGGAAGGCGCTTGGACCAACAAGCCGACAGAATGGGACATGGGCTTTTTTGAAAATCTGTTCGAGTACGAATGGGAGCTGACCAAAAGTCCTGCCGGTGCATGGCAATGGATCCCCAAAGATGGAGCCGGTGACGGAACCGTTCCTGATGCACACGATCCGGAGAAAAAGAACGCACCCATGATGCTTACAACCGATCTCGCCCTTAAGGTGGACCCGGATTACGAGAAAATTTCAAGACATTTCTACGAAAATCCGGATGAATTCGCCGATGCTTTTGCACGTGCATGGTTCAAGCTGGTACACCGTGATATGGGTCCCAAGTCGCGTTATCTTGGCCCTGAAGTTCCTGAAGAAGACCTGCTATGGCAGGATCCGATTCCCGAGGTCGATTACGAGCTGATTAATGAGGATGACATTGCTGAATTAAAAGAAAAAATTCTTGATTCAGGATTGTCGGTATCTGAACTGGTATCCGCTGCATGGGCATCCGCATCTACCTACCGCGGATCCGACAAGCGAGGCGGTGCCAATGGAGCGCGCGTTCGCCTGGAGCCGCAGAAGGATTGGGAAGTTAACAATCCGGAGCAGCTGGCGAAAGTGCTGGAGACCCTTGAAGGCATTCAGTCTGCATTCAACAAAGCACAGTCAGGTGACAAGCAGGTTTCTCTTGCCGACCTGGTCGTTCTGGGAGGATGTGCGGCTATCGAAAAAGCCGCTGAGAAAGCCGGCCATGATGTTACCGTGCCATTCACGCCCGGACGTACCGATGCCACGGATGAGCAAACCGATGTGGAATCTTTTGAATGGCTTAAGCCGGATGCAGACGGGTTCCGTAATTACTACGATACCCGGCGCAATGCTACGGCAGAAGAGCTGCTCGTAGACAAGGCGCAGCTGCTGACGCTGACGCCTCCTGAAATGACGGTGCTGCTCGGCGGTATGCGCGTCCTCGATACCAACTACGATGATTCTGAGTACGGGGTCTTTACGGATCGTCCCGGAGCCCTGACCAACGACTTCTTCCTGAATCTGCTCGATATGGGCACGACCTGGAAGGCTAAGTCGGATGAACAGGAAGTCTTTGAAGGACGTGACCGCAACACCGGAGAGCTGAAGTGGACCGGCACCCGTGCCGACCTGATCTTCGGTTCTAACTCAGAGCTGCGGGCTCTCGCTGAAGTTTACGGTTGCGAAGACTCCGAAGAGAAGTTTGTAAATGACTTCGTAGAAGCCTGGGCTAAGGTTATGAACCTTGACCGATTTGACCTGAAATAATTTTAATTACACTGCACTGGATTCCTTTCCGGAATCTTCTGTTGCAGCTGTGGTTATAATTTTGGAGATCTAAAAGGCAGCCTCTTTAAAAGGGGCTGCCTTTTTTGTTTAAGCTATAATCAGACGAGTTCTCAACAAACATTTCATAAGGAAAAACGATAGATCAATACTCAAAACGGGTGCATGTAGGACGGGTTGCTAACCCGTCCAGCTTATTTGCCGTTCCACTCATAATCTTATCTTTTGCCTGTTTCCGGTGCTCTGCTCCGAAATATACACTATCTTCCATTCCGCAGCGGAGCAGCGGAATGAGGGGTGAGGGCTGGGACTTTTAAAAGTAGTCTATTTAGTGGAGGAATTATTGAACAGCTTTTTTCTGAGAAGATGTAAACAGTTGAAGAGTTAAAAAGATATTCGCATCGACAAATGTATTGTCCAATACAGAGGTAATTCTTTTCCAGTAGCTTCCCTGGTAGGATATATTC
Organism: Halalkalibaculum sp.; assembly: GCA_035269475.1. Classification (GTDB taxonomy): domain Bacteria; phylum Bacteroidota; class Rhodothermia; order Balneolales; family Balneolaceae; genus Halalkalibaculum. The sequence continues at coordinate 6 of DATFJD010000146.1, read as the reverse complement.
CATGCA
>DATFJD010000145.1:0-3830 GCA_035269475.1 Halalkalibaculum sp. | reverse complement strand
TCACCTTGTCGAAAGCTTCTTCGTAGTTCTTGGCCGACTCGCAGATATAGCCCTCACGCTTTAGATACGTTTGGATATTCTCCAGCAAGTCTTCGTTGTCTTCGATGATCAGAATTTTCATACAACTAAAGGTAATAAATGAATTTGAAGTAAAACTGAAGTACCGACAGGACATAAACCCTATCTAACAACCCATAAAGCGGATAATGTAAGATAAACTTTGCTAAATCGGTCAATGATAATGCATTGAGCATGGATAAGTATGGATTAACAGTAAAAATCATAACAAAATGGCAATGGATATAGAAGTTCCGGAACCGGAAAAATTGCAAAAGCACGCAAAAGACGCTAAAAAGGTATTGGCTGATAATCGGAACAGTTCATTCACCAAGCCTTCAGCAGAACAGTATCCTCACCAGTGGTCATGGGACGCTGCTTTCATTTCAATGGGCTACACTCACTACCTTCCCGAACAAGCTGAAAAAGAACTGCTTCACCTGTTTGAGGGACAGTGGAAAAATGGCATGGTGCCTCATATCGTCTTCAGTGAGAATAAGTCCGGCAGTGATGGGGAATATTTTCCCGGACCCAAATTCTGGCAAACCGGACAAAGCGATCTTGCGCCAAATAGTGTTGATACTTCGGGAATTTGCCAACCCCCTATACACGCTACTGCTGTCAGGCACCACCTCAAATACGCCTCAAATAATGAGAAAGCAAGAGACTTCGCACAAGAAATATTTCCGCGGCTGAAGGACTGGCATAATTACCTGCATAGAGAAAGAGATTTGCATGATGAAGGATTGGTATATATCAGGCACCCCTGGGAATCGGGACAGGATAACTCGCCTGCCTGGGATGAGGCCTTAGAAGATATAGACCTGGATTCAGTTGAACTTCCTGAGTATCAGCGAAAAGATATTTTACAGGTTGATGGCTCCGATCGACCTACAAATAAAGACTATGATTACTACATTCACCTGGTAAGTTTTTTCCGCGAAAGAGAATATTCCGAAGAAAAAATTATTGCGGACAATTGCCCTTTCTTGATGCAAGACGTGCTATTTAACACTCTTTACTGTCAGGCGAACTATGACCTGGCAGCTGTTGCCCGAATAATTGGAAAGAGTCCGGAGCCTTTTGAACGTCGTGCAGACAAAACGGCTGCCGCAATTAACGAGAAATTATGGGATAATGAGCATAACATGTATATAGATTATAACATGCGCTTAAAAAAGCAGGTGCATGCACACATACTATCGGGTTTCATCCCGCTTTTTGCAGGTATTCCCAATACCGAACGCGCTCTGAGAATGTTTAACTATTTAAATACGAGCTGCTTTTGTCGTCTCGAAGATACCTGTCTTGCGGCTCCGAGTTATGACAGAAGCGGCACCGGCTATTCTTCCCGCAAATACTGGCGCGGGCCCGTATGGATAAATATGAATTGGCTACTCAATATCGGGCTCGATCGCTATGGATTCAGCGAGTACGCCGAACAAATCAGACACTCTATCATTAAGCTTAGCCATAAAGAAGGGTTTATGGAATATTATGACCCGGATGACGGCAGCGGTTATGGAACGGACAGATTTTCCTGGTCCGCCTCACTCCTTTTGGACGTACTCTACACACAAGAACTGATTTGAAGAGATTGAAATAACTATTTGCTTCAATCTCCATTTGGAATTTCACCGCTCTTTATAGTATTTCCATTAAACCTTTAATTGCAGGGAAACCAAGATGATCTATATCGTGATGGGAGTCAGCAGCTCAGGTAAAACCTTAATAGGGCGGAAGTTAGCCGAAGAACTGGACTTCGCCTTCTTAGATGCCGATGACTTTCATCCTATCGAAAACGTCAGGAAAATGGAGAGCGGGAAGCCCCTGGATGACGAAGACCGGCTTCCCTGGCTGCAAAGTTTAAGGCGTAACATGGTGCAGTGGGAACAAACCGGGGGAGCCGTGCTGGCGTGTTCCGCCCTGAAAAAATCATATCGCGACATTCTTTCCCCCTCCGATATCCCTACCCGGTTTATCTACCTGAAAGGAACCAAAGAAGTCATTGCAAAACGGATGAAAAAGCGCAGCGATCATTTCATGCCCGAATCCCTGCTTGACTCCCAATTTCAGGCCCTGGAAGAGCCTCGGAATGCCATCACGGTAAACATTGACCAATCGCCTTCGGATATACTTAAAGAAATTATCGGCCAATTAAATTATACCGGATAGATATTATGGAAAAAGGCAATATAGGGGTGTATGGTTTGGGAGTCATGGGACGAAACCTTGCCCTCAACCTTGAAGAAAAGGGATACAGGGTTTCCCTCTACAACCGCACGGTTCCGGGCAAGGAAGAGAACATAGTTTCTGCATTTCTGGAGAAGGAAGGTAAAAATAAAAAATTCATCGGCACCGATTCCCGGGAAGCATTCATTGATTCCCTGGAAAAACCCCGGAAGGTATTGCTGATGGTCAAAGCCGGAGATGCGGTTGACATGGTCACGGAACAACTGCTCCCTCACCTTCAAGCCGGGGATACCCTTATTGACGGGGGCAATTCCCATTTCAAAGACACCGGACGAAGAGTGAAGGAACTGCAAAAAGAAAATATCCGGTTTGTAGGCATGGGGGTTTCCGGCGGCGAAGAGGGCGCACGACGGGGTCCCTCACTGATGCCGGGAGGAGCCGAAGCAGCCTGGAACGAACTGAAACCCATACTGCAAAGCATAGCTGCCCGAGACGAAGAGGCTAAACCCTGCTGCGCCTGGATCGGTGCAGGCGGTGCCGGGCACTTTGTTAAAATGGTTCACAATGGCATCGAATATGCCGATATGCAGCTCATTGCCGAGTGCTATCACTTTATGAAAGAAGTTCTGAAGATGCCAGCCCATGAAATAGGAACTGTTTTCGGCGATTGGAATGAAGGGTTACTGAATTCCTACTTGCTGGAAATAACCTCTGAAATCCTCCAAACCAAAGACAGGGACGGAAAACCGCTGGTCGATAATATCCTGGATTCTGCCGGACAAAAAGGCACCGGGCTATGGACTTCCGTATCCGCACTGGAATCCGGAACGCCATTACCCGGCATTACTTCCGCGGTATTTGCCAGGGTATTTTCCAGTTTCAAGTCACTGAGAAATGAGCTGTCTAATAAGCTGAGCGGCCCGGTACCTGAAAATATCACCATCAGCGAAACTTCCTCACCCATGAGTGATCTCCGGCAGGCTTTACTGGCCGGCAGGATCATCACTCTTGCCGAGGGGTTCTTTTTTATAAGGCAGCTTTCGAAAGAGAACGAATGGAATATCAATTTGGCTGAAGTTGCCCGAATATGGCAAAACGGGTGCATCATACGTTCGGAATTACTGAAACCGGTTAGGCAGGCGATCCTCTCCGGTTCCGACCTTGCTCATCTGCTTGAAGCTGAAACTCTGGGAAACAAACTTGAGGAGACGCATCCCGGCTTGCGAAATATCGTTTCAACCTGCGTTCAAAACGGCATACCGGCACCGGGTATGAGCAATACACTGGTCCAGTATGACATGCTTCGATCGAAGTGGCTGCCCGCCAACTTAATCCAGGCGCAGCGTGATTACTTCGGCTCGCATACCTACGAACGGGTTGATCAGCCGCGCGGGGAATATTTTCACACCGACTGGAATCAAAAAAACAATAAATCCTAGTTTTATGGAATCGCAACTGTTGCTGGCCGCGCTTGGCGGAATTGCCCTTCTCTTGTTCCTGGTTATCAAATTGAAAATAAATGCGTTCATCGCCCTGCTGATATCCAGCATTTTTGTGGGACTTGGCTCCGGAATGCCGGC
>DATFJD010000144.1:0-3059 GCA_035269475.1 Halalkalibaculum sp. | reverse complement strand
CATGACCGCTTTCATGAAGATATCGATCAGATTTATCAGGTGATGGAACACCAAAGTTTCTCGGGAGATATGTTCACTACGCATTCTACACCGGGAATCCTGGCTCCGACTCTGAAGGAAGAGGTACCCGAATTTCAGTATGTGGCCACCTATACATGGAATATGGATTTTCTTTTTACCAAAGGGGATAAGTCCTTAAAAGAAAACGGACTGTATGCCCGTCCTGACTTTTTCCACATCCTATCTATCCCACTCGTTCAAGGCAGCAGAGATGAACTGCTGTTAAAGCCGAAGTCCGTAGTTATTTCAAAAGAAATGGCTAAAAAGTATTTCGGGGAAGACAATCCAGTGGGCGAGTCCATTACTCTCAACAGCGAAGAGCTGCTGACGGTGACGGGCGTATTTCGCAAGCTGCCGGAGAACTCATCTATTCAGTTTGACTACGTGCTTCCGTTTGAAGACTGGCTTAAAACTAATGAGTGGGCTACCGACTGGGGAAATAACGGTCCAAGGACTATCGCCAAGCTGCATGCCGGCGTGGATGTGGATGCCCTGAATGCCAAGATCAATGATTTCATAAAAGAACGAAACGAGGGATCCAACGTAGATCTTTTTGTCCACCCCTTTGCCGATTTGTACTTGTACGGGCAGTTCGAGCAGGGAGAAGTTGCCGGCGGGCGCATTGATTACGTATACCTGTTCTCCGTGGTTGCCATTTTTATACTGCTGATAGCCTGCATCAACTTCATGAACCTGAGTACAGCCAAGGCTACCAAGCGGGCTAAGGAAGTGGGGATTCGAAAATCCATCGGGGCCAGCAAAGGGTCGCTTGTCGGACAGTTTATCGGCGAGTCCATGATTATTACCTTCTTTTCCCTGTTTCTTTCCATTCTGCTGGTCGAGGCCTTCTTGCCGGTGTTCAACGGACTCACGGACAAGGTTATTGATGTCAATTACTTTGAACCGGTACTGTTGCTGACCTTCATAGGTACGGCACTGTTTACCGGCCTGCTTGCCGGAAGCTATCCGGCATTTTACCTCTCTTCTTTCGAGGCGGTTAAAACGCTGAAAGGAAGCCTGAAGTCTTCTGCTGGAGAAGTTTTCGCTCGAAAAGGGCTGGTAGTCTTCCAGTTTACCCTTTCTGTGATTTTGATTATCTGTACCATTGTGGTATACCAACAAATTCAGTTCACACAGACAAAAAACCTGGGCTATGATAAAGAAAACCTGCTTTATTTCAGCGTTGAGGGAGGTTTGAATGATAGCTGGGATTCCTTCCGGCAGGAGATTTCAACTATTCAGGGAGTAACTTCCGTGTCGCGTGCCGGCGCCACTTTTATGGGCAGAAATTCGAACACATCCGGGCTTGACTGGCCGGGCAAGGATCCGGAAACGCTGGTACTTTTTGAAAACGTCAGCGCTGATTACGGCCTGATTGAGACCCTGGGTTTTGAACTGACTGACGGACGTACCCACGTCCGGGAGTTCGGGGCCGATACCTCGCGGATTATTATCAACCAGAAGGCGGCTGATATCATGGGCATGGAGAAACCGGTCGGGAAATTTATTACGCTCTGGGATCAGGAGACTGAAATCATCGGCCTGGTAAAGGACTTTAACTTTCAATCACTGCGTCAGGAAATTGAGCCCTTGTTTTTCAGGCTGGCACCGCAGTACACCTGGCGAGCTTATGTACGGATAAACAACAGTGAGATTCAAAATACCATTGCAGGCATTGAAGAGGTGTATAAGAGGTTTAACCCTACCTATCCCTTTGACTATGAGTTTATGGATGATCAATATGCCGCTTTGTATCGCAGTGAACAACGCATCGGGGATTTGGCCAAGTACTTTTCCATCTTTGCCATACTCATTTCCTGCCTTGGTCTGTTTGGCTTGTCAGCCTTTACAGCGGAGCAGCGGGCCAAAGAGATAGGGGTGAGAAAGGTGTTGGGTGCCTCTGTTCAAAACCTGGTACTGCTGCTCACCAAAGATTTCACGAAGCTGGTTCTTTTCGCAATTCTGATTGCAATCCCCGTGTCATGGTGGGTGATGGACAGATGGCTTTCTGATTTTGCATACCAGTCTGGATTGGACTGGTGGATTTTTATGGCATCGGGAATTCTGGCTGTGGTTATAGCCTGGCTGACTGTCAGCTGGCAATCGATTAGGGCCGCTTGGGCGAACCCGGTGAAGAGTTTGAAGAGTGAATGATCTTAGTCATGAGTCTTGAGACGTGAGTCATGAGATGTGAGAGGGTGTCCATCCCTGAATTAGCTTGCCCGTTATTAGTGATTGTCTATTAAGAATAAGCATTAATTTATTGACTGGTGGATAACTGGTTCGTATTTGGCCATCCAAAAATGAACAACGCCATACTAAGTAACCGCAACATTACGGACTTGTGATCCATAGCCAGCTGTCAATATCATTTGTAACGGTCAATCTAATTCTGGGACAGGTATCCTATTATTCCGTCGCTCCGTTGCGGAATGGTAAGTTGATCCCTTGCTTCCGGAGCAGAGCACCTGAAGCAGAGAAACTGGGTGCTAATAAATCGTGAAACGGTTCTTCAGAGTAGATTGCTAAAAGCTGACATCTGAAAGCTGAGGGCCTACTGAACTTTACCAATCGCATCTTCTTCCTGCTCTTGTTCTGAGGGAGTTCCGCTCCCGTTTATCTGGCAATCCGGGGGATTGGAAACCTTTTCAATAAGTGTAATCTAATTTTGCTGGCACTTAGGGCAGTAATACCCATTTCTGCCGCTTACTTTAATTTTTTCAATGGTACCTCCACATTTCGGACATTTGCTGCCCTCTTCACGATGGCTCAGTATATACGAATCCGGCAGTTTCCGGTGCTCCATATTGGAGTCAATTTTCTCTTCTATTATTTCCTGCATTTTCTCATAAATGAGATTGATATTGGAATCGGAAAGACCGGCAATAGTGGTTTTGGGATGAATCCCGGCCTGGTACAAAATCTCATCCGAACACTCATTGCCAATGCCGGCGATAAAGCTTTGGTCCATGAGTGCCGACTTGACCATGCCTCTTTTG
>DATFJD010000143.1:0-4531 GCA_035269475.1 Halalkalibaculum sp. | reverse complement strand
AAACTGCTTGGCTACCCCGCCGTAGTGCTTGGCCATCACCGTGGTGATCGCCGCCGTCAGGGTCGTCTTGCCGTGGTCTACGTGACCTATCGTTCCTATGTTTACATGTGGCTTGTTCCGCTGAAATGTCTCTTTTGCCATAATACTGGTAGTTAATGATTTATTAAGCTCTGGATTCTAATATTTCTTTTTCCACGTTATTGGGTACCGGCGCATACTCGGCAAACTCCATAGAGTATACGGCACGACCCTGCGTGATAGAACGGAGATCGGTAGAGTAACCGAACATTTCTGACAAAGGAACCTTACAGGTTACAACAGATCCTTCATTGTTGTTGTCCATTTTGCCTATGATACCTCGGCGTCCGTTCAGATCGCCGATTACATCACCCATGTACTCTTCCGGGGTGATAATTTCTACATCCATGATAGGCTCAAGGATGGTTGGCTTCGCCTTTTGAGCTGATCGCCTGAAAGCAAGCTTCGCACACAGCTCGAAACTAAATGCATCAGAGTCAACATCGTGATACGAACCGTCAAACAGTCGAACACCGATATTCTGTGCAGGATAGTCAGCCTGGATACCGCCCTTCATAGCTTCACGGAATCCTTTTTCAACTGACGGGATATATTCACGCGGAATATTACCACCAACAATTTCATCTATAAACTTGAAGCCCGGACTTGTGGAAACCTTCTTATCGTCATCCTCATATTCTGAAAAATCATCAATAGGTCCGATTTCGAATTCCATATCGGCAAACTTACCGCGGCCACCGGTCTGCTTCTTATACGTTTCACGGTGTTCAATAGTGCTTTGAATGGTTTCACGATAGGAAACCTGGGGCCGGCCAACATTCGCTTCAACCTTAAACTCACGCTTCAGCCGATCTACAATAATTTCGAGGTGGAGTTCTCCCATACCGGCAATAGTTGTCTGACCGGTCTCTTCATCGGTCTCAACCTGGAAAGTCGGATCCTCTTCTGCAAGTTTGATGAGTCCTGTAGTAAGCTTTTCCGCATCTGCTTTAGACTTAGGCTCAACGGCAAGCTTGATTACCGGCTCAGGGAAAGTAATTTCCTCAAGCAGGATCGGCTCATCAATATCACAAAAGGTATCTCCGGTTCTAACTTCTTTCACACCAACGGCAGCCGCAATATCTCCGGCCCGGACCACATCAAGGTCTTTCTTGTCATTGGCGTGCATCTCAAGTATACGTCCGACACGTTCTTTCTTGCCGGTCGTTGAGTTATAAATATAAGAACCCTTTTCAAGCTCTCCGGAATATACGCGGAAGAATGTCAGCTTACCCACATAAGGGTCAGACATAATCTTAAAGGCCAGTGCAGAGAACGGCTCCTGAACACTCGGCTTACGCTGCATCTTCTTGTCATGGTCCTCAGGATCCTTACCGGTGATGGCAGGAATATCATAAGGACTAGGCATGTACTTAATTACTTTGTCGAGCAATGTCTGAACGCCTTTATTTTTCAGGGCAGACCCACACAATACCGGAGTAATAGAACGATTCAATGTAGCTTCGCGAATGGCGTCTTCAATTTCTTCTTCGGTAATCTCTTCATCCATAAGATACTTCTCCATCAGCGTATCGTTATGGTCGGCAATATTTTCGAGCATAAGCTTTCTATACTCGTCAGCCTTGTCCTTCAGCTCTTCCGGAATTTCAATCTCTTCAAATTCCATACCCAGCGACTGATCATCCCAGATTATACCGCGCATATTAATAAGGTCTACAACCCCGCGGAAATTCTCTTCGGAACCGATCGGAATCTGGGTAGGTATCGGGTTAGCACCAAGCTTATCTCTCATCTGTGTTACCACGTTGAAGAAATCCGCTCCGGTACGGTCCATTTTATTTACAAAAGCCATTCGGGGAACATCATACTTGTTCGCCTGGCGCCATACCGTTTCCGACTGCGGCTGTACAGCTCCTACGGAACAAAAAACGCCGATAGCACCGTCAAGGACACGAAGAGAACGCTCTACCTCTACGGTAAAGTCAACGTGGCCGGGAGTATCAATGATATTAATGCGGTGATCTTTCCAGATACAGTGAGTAGCAGCAGAGGTAATAGTAATACCGCGCTCCTTCTCCTGCTCCATCCAGTCCATGGTTGCGGCACCGTCATGCACCTCACCCATTCGGTGGGTTATTCCGGTGTAAAAAAGGATTCTTTCTGTAACCGTTGTCTTACCGGCATCAATGTGAGCCATGATACCGATATTACGGGTACGCTTAATCCTGTCTATGATTTTCGGGTCTGTTTTTGTAGTAGCTTCAGCCATTGTTCTAAACTATGTCGTATATAAATCGTTATTAAAATCTAAAATGAGCAAACGCCTTGTTTGCTTCTGCCATGCGATGAATTTCGTCTTTCTTTCTCACCGCACCGCCTTCGTTGTTTGAGGCATCCATCAATTCCCTGGAAAGCCTTCGGGCCATCGACTTATCGTTTCGGCTGGATGATGCACTGATAATCCAGCGCATGCCAAGTGCCGTACTTCTGTCGGGCCTTACTTCAACCGGCACCTGGTAGGTAGAACCGCCGACTCTGCGAGAGCGAACCTCTACTACCGGAGAGACATTACTCATGGCGTTTTTGAAAACTTCCATGCCGTCTTCACCGGTTTTCTCTTCAATAATTTCAAAAGCTTGATATAAAATCTTTCTTGCAACGTTCTTCTTACCGTCTCTCATCAGATTATTCACGAAACGGGTAACCAGCTTATCTCCGAATACCGGATCTGGCTGTACATCACGTTTGTCTGCTGTTTTTCTTCTCATATTCTCGTCAGGTTATTTCCTACTGATAACGTTTACTTATTACTTAGGCTTCTTGGTACCATAAAGGCTGCGACCCTGCTTGCGGTCGTCAACGCCTGCTGTATCAAGAGTTCCCCTTACAATGTGATAACGAACACCCGGCAAGTCTTTTACACGCCCGCCGCGAATCAATACGATACTGTGTTCCTGAAGGTTGTGGCCTTCACCGGGGATATAAGCAGTAACTTCCATCCCATTGGTCAGACGAACACGAGCGACCTTACGAAGCGCAGAGTTCGGCTTCTTTGGTGTCGTTGTGTAAACACGGACGCAAACGCCGCGCTTTTGTGGGCATCCTTCCAAAGCAGGAGCAGTTGTTTTGCTCTTCTTACTTTTTCTACCTTTTCTAATAAGTTGTTGTATTGTAGGCACGATTTTAACGCTTAATTGATTTTTCGGTCGAACAAGAGTTGCCAATGATAAGGAATTAACACCCAAAATGGCAAGAAGAATCCACTAAATATTTTCACTTTTTTCCCTTATTGTTGAGTTCTGCAGAAATCACTGGCAAATACCTGCATATATGCTGCATAATTAAGATGAACCTATATATATCAATATATCAATTTGAAATTAATTGACCTTTCAGACCTGAGTACCAAACGCCTGAATGCCCTGGCGGAGGCGGGAATTGAGAGCGTGGGCGACCTGCTCGATTTCTTTCCCAGAAGGTATTTAGACCGCACAACCGTAAGCCCTATCGGCCGTCTCACCGGGCGTGGTGAGGAGGTGACTGTAATAGGGCGCGTCAAGAATATTAGCGAAGCCGGCTACGGTAGAAAGAAACGACTCGAGGTAATCGTCCAAGACGAAACCGGATCATTGAAAGGGGTCTGGTTTAAAGGAGTTAAATACTTTAAGAAGGCTTTTAAGAAAGATGAAATCGTTGCCTTTTACGGAAAGGCAAAACGCTACGGAAATTCGATATCCATCGCTCATCCCGACGTAGATAAAGTGGGAGATCCCAGTGACCTGCAGGACCTTACCCGTATTGTACCGGTATACCCGGGCAATAAAGGGTTTTCCAAGACCTACATCACCAGCAAACTCATACACCAGTGGGTCAAGGTTGTGCTTAAGCATGCAGACCCTCCTGAATTTATTCCAAAAAAGATTCTCGATGAACAGGACCTGCCAGGTCGCAAGGAAGCCTATCGCATGATTCACCTTCCGGAATCGCGAAAGGAATACCGGAAAGCAAGGGAGCGCTTTAAGTTTGAAGAATTTTTCCTGTTTGAACTCAGCATAGCAAAGGTAAAGCACCGCATTGTCGAGAGAGCCAGTGGCCATGTTTTCAGTAACCTTGACAACTATACAAAACGCTTCTTCAACAAGCACCTGCCCTTTGAACTTACCGGGGGACAAAAAAATGCCTTATCGGATATCAAGAAGGATGTAAGATCGGGCCACCAAATGAACCGCTTGCTGCAGGGTGATGTTGGTTCCGGTAAAACGGTTGTAGCCATCGGTGCCATCCTAATGGCCCTGGATAACGGGTTTCAGTCGGCTTTTATGGCTCCAACGGAAATCCTGGCCGAGCAACACTACCGCACGCTCTCCGAGTTTCTCGAACCGATGGATATCAATATCCGTCTGCTGGTGGGCAATCAAAAAAAAACACTTCGTACCGATATCCTCACTGATATTGAAGGAGGCAATTGCCAGATTGTAGTTGGGACGCATGC
>DATFJD010000142.1:0-4933 GCA_035269475.1 Halalkalibaculum sp. | reverse complement strand
TCCGGGGACATGGTAGCAACGGTTTTTGATAAGTCGAACTACAGCATATATGAGATTCCCCGCGATGAGCGTATGGGAGAGCAGCTGCTGAGTGTCTCTCGTATACCAAATTCCAACGTGCTGCCGGGAGCATATGACAGCGGGAACCAAAGAGTGCGGTCTTACCTGGAAAACCCGCTAACCGACCTGCCGCCGGAATCTTCGTTCGGCATGAGTGATTACGTACCGACCTTAACTCTCGATTATATTACCGGTGGAGGTGGCGTAGGAGTGTCCAGCCAGTTTGGTGTCGGAGCCGCAGGCGGTATTAGCCTGAGCTTCAGCGATATGCTAAAACAGCACCAGCTCTTTACCACCTTACGCCTCCAGGGTAGGTTTAAAGATATCAGCGGACAAGTAGGCTATTTGAACAGGGATAATCGTTTTATCTGGGGCGGATCGGCAAGCCATTTTTCCTTTAGAACGAGCCGCACAACTCTCAGTCGCAATGATACCACTACGGTGAATGGAGAGACCGTAGTTGCACCGGCTTCTGTGGTTCGCCTGAATCAGCGCATTTTCAGGGAACGCATTTCGGCGCTTGGCATATATCCCTTGTCACGGACCCAGCGTTTTGAGTTTTCCGCGGGCTACTCTCACATATGGTATGATTTTGAAGTAGAGCAAACCTTTCTTACAGCACAGGGATCTCCCTTTAAACGGGTAACGCGCGATGCTGCACAGGCTGAACCATCTCCCTTAAACCTTGTCAATACTTCCGCGGCGTATGTGGAAGACAACTCTATAACGGCATTTACAGGACCCATTAAGGGCCACCGGATGCGTTTGGAAGTTGAACCGACTACCGGCTCGCTTACATACCTGCAGGCATTGGCAGATTATAGAAAATATTTTTTCATGCGCCCGTTTACACTTGGATTTCGGGCCTTGCATTCCGGCAGGTATCTCGAGGATGCTAATAGCGACAGACTGAGCCCCGAGTTTCTTGGATATGAATCATTAATTCGCGGTTACAATACGGCTTCTTTCAGTCCTACAGAGTGCAGTATCTCACCGGGAGACGGCTGCGCGGTATTCAATCGTTTGATCGGCAGCAAAATCGGTGTCGCCAATCTTGAATTGAGGCTTCCGGTACTGGGTGCCGAACAGCTGGCACTGTTCCGGTCAAGAACCATACCCACTACGCTTACCGGATTCTTCGATGGCGGTGTTGCATGGACAAAAGATAATGCACCCGACTTTCGGTGGACCACAGAACCGACACAGGAAAACGTGCCTGTTTTTAGTACCGGCCTAAGCGCCAGGGTTAATATACTGGGTTACCTCGTTGCTGAAGTTTACTATGCCGTTCCATTTCAGCGGCCGGAGAAGGGCGGGTATGTAGGATTTCATATTTCACCAGGCTGGTAGATTTAATTACAATGCCTGCCGACCGGGGATCCGGGCGGATTCCCGGTTAAAATTTGTATAGACTGCTCAGTAGTGCTTTTCATATAAATGTTATTGCAGGGTTCGAGGACAGAAAAAAATCACTCAGTTCACAGGTTCCTCGATGTTGTGCGGTGAAGGCCTGCCTTCTTCATCAACATGCACAAAGACTATTTTATCAATTTTGATGATGACATCTTTGGTAAATTTATTGCGCACCACACACCGTACTGTAATTGAGCTCTTGCCGAACTTAACGGTTTCCATTCCTATCTCGACAATGTCGCCCAGGGTAGCGGAACTGACGAAATCTATTTCAGACATATATTTGGTGACCAAATTTCCTTTACCCAGCTGGCAGCTTACATAAATAGCGGCCTCTTCATCAATCCAGCTTAATACGGTACCGCCGAACAGGGTGCCGTGGGCGTTCATATCCTGCGGTTTAATAAGTTTTCTGCTGTAAAAATTCATGTAATAGATGTAGTAAAATTTTCAATTTGTCGAAATATAAGAAATGTTGATGTATCTGTTGGGATAGGGAAGGAGGGTTGCCAGCTAGTTGTTTTCTTGCACATAGTCTCGTGCTTTGCGGGCGTAGTAATTATCCCCGAAGGCATCAAGGATGAGCCGGTAATATTTTTTGGTCCGTTCCGATCGTCCGCTACTATCATAAGAATGGGTAAATAACCGGTACAGTACCCTGCCGGTGACATCATTATCCGGATGTTTCATTACAGCCTCTTCCAGGTAGTTACTGACCCGGGTAGAATATCCAAGTGCACCCGGGAAAGTCAATATTAGTTCTTTGTGTAATGACCAAAGGGGAGACTCCGGAGGTATCGCATCCATGGATGCACGCAGTATATCGGAGTTAATATATTGATTGGGTTCGGTGTCAATTTCCGTTAGCAGTCCGGAATTGTGAATATCTAAAATATCCTCACATAACAGAAGGTATTTGTAATACATCGATTGAAGGAGATCGTCATCCAGGGTCCCTGAAAGGTTATTTAAACGGGTTTCTAATGTGCCGGACTCTTCTATGTACAAATTCCATCTGTCCCTGTTGATCTGTCTCATAGAATATTCAAATTTATCCATGGTCAAAGAATCAGAATCAAAAATGGCATAATTGAACAGCCGGGAAAAATAATTGCCGCTGTCCAGGTTCTTATGTATCTGCTGTTCAGTCTTTTCTGAGAAATGAAATTCAGATTGATTAAAATCCCAGGTTGTCCGGTAGCCTTTGAATGGGTTTTTGTTATCAAAATAGGTACTGTCAGCCTTATAAGTCAGTACTACCTTATCATTTTTTACCGGGACAACAGCTTCGTAATTTCTCGAATCCCGCAGACGGTAATCTTCAGCTCCTGGCAAGACCGTGGTACCTGAGGTAAGCCCGGTAACCTGGTAGTGAAGGGTATCGAGGCTGGTAGTGATGGTTGCTCTTAGTGTTTTAGAACCGACTCTTTCAAATCGTACCCCGCGGTCGTAATTGTACCCGTTAAAGTTTCCCGTCACCCTGATCCAGCTTATATATTCATTGCTGTTGAAGTACTCACCGTCATCAAGGTTTTTGGGATCAAGGGTGATATCAACCTCCAGGGAATCAGGTTGCCGTATCCAGATAGGTATATTCATACTTTTATGCATAGCCCCAATTACAGTCAGGCGATATATTCCTGATCTTGGAATAGGTATTTGAAAGCTATTGTCCGCCCTAACTTCAACTATTTCTGAATGGTAAAATAGATTATCGGAATAAGGTTTTAATATCACGTGAGCTTGCGGCAGTTTGTTACCGTCAAGGCTTTTTACCGTGCCTGACAATATTGCCTTTGGCTGGCTATACGCGGCAGGGGCTAAAAAGAATAGAAAAAGAAATAATAAGCTTGGGATAGTTCTCATGGATAAATCATTATATAAATACTATCTAAGTAGTAATATAAAATTATTGCACGACATAAAAAATACCGCCTAAAATTATTTGTCAATTATCATTTAAGCTCAAAATTATATTACTTACAGATACTTACTGAATTAAAAAGCGGAGGTTATTATGAAGAAACGAATCCTTTCAACCTGTTTTTTGCTATTCTTTCTTGTCTCTTTCTCCTTTTCTCAGACCGAACGCCTTGATTATAAAAAGATAGATTATATATCTGTTGAGAATGGTAATGACCGGGAATTCCTTAACACCGTCAAAGGAGCGATGAGCTCCGCTTACCAGGAGCTTATTGAAGCGGGTGAAGTTAAATCATGGCGTCTTTATAAAGTAAACTTTCCGGGAGGGGAGAGAAGCAACTATAATTACGTAAATATTGTAACGACGGAAGATGTACGCTCCTTTGAAGATAATTTTTCTAATATTTCTTCGCTTTATTTTATTCCAAAATCAAATGAAACGGATGGCCTGAACACTCTTGCCAGCATCGTGGACCTGGAGGCTTCTGAAATCTGGAAAGTACGCAGTTTGATATCCACTGATAACGGGGATTCTGATAAACCGAGCAGGTATATGACCATGGATTTCATGAATGTTGCGCAGGGCCGGGGACTCGAATACCTGATGCTGGAAGATGAGGTGGCTATGCCTCTTCATAAAGAGCGAATAAGTCGGGACAATATGACCGGCTGGGAAGTTTATTCATTGATACTGCCGGGTGGCACTGAATACGGTTATAATTTTGCCACAGGTAACTATTTCGACCACATAGAGGATGTTGAATTCGGGTTTACCCAGGAGCTCATCAAACAAACCATGCCGGGAACGGACGTAGCCGACCTGCTGGAGACTATTTATGAGACACGTGATCTCGTGAAATCTGAACTATGGGAGCTGATCACCTATAAAAAAAGGTAAAACAGGATCGCGGCAAGGAATAAGCATTTTAGGATTGGTCTCGTTCTCAGGTGATCAAGTGCTCTGCAGTTCTTCCCTGCATTTTTCAAGATCTTTTATGGCGGGTTGATAATCCGGGTTTATCTGCAGGCACTTTTCGAAATATGGAAGGGCTTCTTCATATTTTCCAAGATGCTTTAATATAAAACCGATATTGTTATAGGCCTCATAACAGGCGGAATCAAGCTCTATGGCTTTGCGGTAATTTTTACCTGCTTCAACGGTATCGTTATTGCGCAGAAAATGATTACCCAAATTCAGGTATCCAAGCGCATTCTCTGGTTCTATCCTGGTTATATATTCAAACAGCTCCCTGGCCTTTTCTGTTTTACCGGCTATTTCATAAATATCAGCGAGATTATTGATGGCTGGAACATAGTCCGGCTTTAAGTCAATGGCATCCATATAAGAGTTAATTGCAAGCTCGATACGGTCGGATTCATAATAGCTGTTAGCAAGGTTAAAATGATATTTGGCCACTTTTGGTGACCTATCTACAGCTTCTTTAAACTCTTGGATTGCATCACCGTACTCACCGAGCATATGATAGCCGATGCCCAATTCATTATGCAAATCCGGCTCTCCGGGGGATTCCCGGAG
>DATFJD010000141.1:0-20058 GCA_035269475.1 Halalkalibaculum sp. | reverse complement strand
AAACCGGCATCAAGATGAACAAGACTATGTATCTGTGGATAATTGGGGGGATACTCGTTGTCACCCTGGCATTTTTTATACCCGCTCAGGAAGGCAGTATCTGGCCCTCGGTAATATCCGGGGCAATAGCCTCTCTAATCTACCTGGCAGCTCTTTCATGGTATGGGATTCGTAAAATTGAATCGCGCCCAAAGAGAAAGGTGCTTACCGTGGTTCTGGCTTTACTGGTTGTGTTTTCGATCACTTCAGCCGGAATCAGCTATGAAAGCAGCAAGCGACAGACGGCACTGCTGCCTGAAATTCGCAATACCATAGAAACGGGAATTGCAAAGAACCATATCAAAAAACCCCTTCTTAAAACCATGCGGACTTATTATGCCGGTAATAAAGTTGGTGAAAGTACCAGCTTGAGTGATATTTTCCGTACCAAGTTTGATTCCCTGATTACAGAAGACAGTTTGTTGTTGTACGCAGGTAAAGACACCTATTCGGATGATGATGAGACCACCATGAAGATATTCGTAACCAAAGTGAAACCAGACAGTATTGTGCTTGTAGCCGAATCGGGTTATGAAGATGGGAAAAGCCCTGAATTTTTAAATTTCTCAGGTGCTACGGGTTACTTTCAGACACAGGGAATATTAACCGAAGAGGGGATACGCTATGAGCGAACAAACTAAGATTTATTTCTGGTTGCCCTGGGCTATCGCAATTTCATTTGGACTGATTCTGTTTTGGGGGCTGGAGTATGTCGGCCTGAAATGGCCCATCGGTATATGGGAAATTGCCCAAGGGGTAGACACCATTCGAGCCATTAATGAGTTTGGCAGCGGTATACTCGATATGGGTGCATACCGTGAACAGAGACTGATCGCTTTTTCGGGCCTGATTTTATTTTTTGTGCTGGGTCCCGGACTTTGGATAATCAGTGAAATTCGTAATGAGAAAAGAGAAGTTAGGAAGCCGGAAGACCGCCTGAAAAAAGGTCCCTTTTGGTATGTAGGCGTGATTCTGGTTGTGATCGGATTAAATTATGCGATACCGGCTACCGTGATGAAAGCATATTATTTTAATAATACCTGGGAGAGTGCGGAAGAGAGTCGCAATATTGACAAAATACGTGATCAGCTATTTACGCTGGCCTCCGGTGCCGCCGAGCATTATTATCTATCTTTCAAAAACGGGGAAGAAGGTGGTTTTATAAATGATCAGGGTAAGTTTTCACTTCAGCAGCTGGAGAGTTATGACAGTGATACTCAAAACGAGTACGTTCTTGCACCTATTCAGTCGGATTCGGTTTTAATAATTTATGGTATCGGATATACCCCCGGTGCGAAACCTGATTTTGAAAATGCCAACGGAGATTCCGGTAAAGTGCAGCTGGCGGTTGAGGTGAGGCCTGAAAATGAAAAGCTAATTGAGTTCACCCATAAAAATACGAACACTCGATAGAAGTTGGAGGTTGGAAGTTGGAGGTTGGAAGTTGGAAGTTGGAAGTTGGAGGTTAGATACGGTCCAGAACCCAGTTAGGGACGAGCTTTAGGGCCCAGGCAACCAGCCGCCACCGTTTGGTGATATAGGCACGATTTTTTTTGGCTTCAATGGCATTGGCTATCTGTTTTGCGCTTTTGTCCTGATCCGCAACCCAGAACATGCCGTCTTTGCCTTCGGTCATTTCAGATTCAACAAATCCCGGTATGATGTCGGTCACGGCAATGTCGGCATCGCTGTGGTTAGCTCTCTGGCGGTACCCCTGAAGATAGGTACTGACAAACGCTTTTGAGGCATTGTAAGCGGCCGATAACCCGTAGCCAAAGAGGCCTGCTATTGATGAGACTCCGACAATATGGCCGTTTCCCTGTTTCTCAAAATAATCGAAGGAGTAGTTGGCCAGGGCTGAAAAGCCACGGATATTCACATCTATAACTCGTTTTTCTGTTTTCCACATGGTGCTTCCCCGGAAGTTGGAAACCCCGGCATTCAAAACAATGATGTCCATGTGTTTGAGGTCGTTGATCAGTATTTCCAGCTGGTCGATGGCATCACGGGTTTTGGAAACGTCCATGAACTGAATATGAACATTTTGTCCGAGCGAGGTTTTCAGTTCTTCCAGCCTTTCCACACGCCGGCCGGTTAAACCAAGGGTATACCCCCTGCCGTGCAGCTCTTTGGCCAAAGCCATGCCTATGCCTGATGTGGCTCCGATAATGACCGCTTTTTTCCCCATATCTTAGCTACCCTTAATTCCGTTATTGGTTGAATTTGATCCAGCCGGTGTTTCGGTGTTGTGCATTGAAAATATCAGGATGCAGGATTTCTGCAAATATTTCGGCTGAATCCGTAAGCCTCGGTCCGGGACGATTAAAAAACTGGTTGCCATCGAGTACATATATATTGCTGTTGCGAACAGCGTTCAGCCGGCTCCAATCTTTATGCTTGGTGAGCGTATCCAATTCAGAGAGTGTCTGTTCGATTGTATAACCGCAGGGAACAATAGCAAGCACTTCAGGATTTAATTCCAGCAGGTTTTTCCACTCTAATATCGGTGAGTGCTTGCCGGCTACGGCACCCAGCTCACGTCCGCCTGCAATGTCAACCAGTTCGGGTATCCAGTTGCCGGCCGCCATCAGCGGCTCCATCCACTCCAGGCAGCAGATGTTTTGTACGGGCCGGTTATTTACTTTTTCCCTGATTTGACTAAAGCGGGTTTTCATATTTCCGGTAACTTCTTCCGCTTTAGATTCTGCTCCAAGAGCTTCGGCAATATCCTCTATTGCATCAAATACGCCATTCAAATCGGTGGGGGAAACAGAAATGATAGAAACATCATCGCCCAGGATCTCCTGAGTTGCCTTGCGGACTTCCTCCAGTGAAGCTGCACAAACCTCGCAGTGGTCCTGGGTTATAATAATATCCGGTTCCAGTGCCGCAAGTACCTCCGCATCCACGCGGTACACCGAGAGCCCGTCCTGAAGAAGTGCCTTGACACGCTGGTCGATTTGGTAGCTGGTTCCGTCCGGCTCAAACTTTGGTTCCGTACATGCCGGAAGATTTTTGACGGAAGCGGGATAGTCGCATTCATGTGACCTGCCGACCAGGCTGCTTTTCATTCCCAGTGCACATACAATTTCTGTAGTGCTTGGAAGAAGAGAAACAATTCGTTGTGATTGATTGCCCATATTCCCGATTTTAATTTTTTTCAGTAGATACTATTAACAAAGAATGAATATGATTGATTTCGAGGATTTTGAAAAGGTTGATATACGGAGCGGTACTATAACGGGTGCGGAGATTAACGATAAGGCCCGCAAACCGGCCTATGTGTTGCGAATTAATTTTGGGGAACTGGGAGAAAAGGTCAGTTCAGCCCAGATCAGGGAAAATTATCGCCCTGATGATTTAATCGGTATGCAAATTGTGGCAGTGGTTAACTTTCCTGCTAAGCGAATTGCCGGTGTGAAATCGGAAGTACTGGTACTGGGAGCACTGGATGAGCAGCAGGGTACTGTTTTGCTGACTACGGAAAAGGAGGTGGAAAACGGTTCAAGAATTGCATAAAAAAGGCCCGGTTTCTGTTACAAAACCGGGCTTGTGTAGTAATTTAGTTTTTCCTTTAGCTTGCGTCAGCATTCAGTTCCAGGGCGAAATTGATATCGACTTCATCGCCAACTACAGCCGTTGCAGCCCAGTCGCCAACACCGACGTCATAGGCGGTACGATCGATCTTCAGGCTTCCCTTGATACCCGCAACTTTGGTGTTTTCTTTCATCGGGTGATCCTGAACGCCAAGAAGCGTGAAAGGAAGCTTGACGTCTTTGGTTACATCCTTGATTGTCAGTTGACCGTGGGCAGTAAACCGGTTGTCTCCTTCACTGGTAATCTTGTTGCTGGTGAAGGTCATCTTCGGATACTGTTCAGCATTGAAGAAGTCATCGGATTGAAGATGCCCGTCTCTTTTCTCATTGTTGGTATCAACGCTGTTTACCATCACTTCTACATTGATGCTGCTTTCATCCAGGTTGTCCGGGCTGAAATAAATTTCAGAGGTATAATCATGAAACTTCCCGTTGACCGGGGTGAAAAAGTGGGTGATTTCAAAATTAAGATTGCTGTGAGCCTGATCAATTTGCCAGGGGGTAGCGTTTAACTTGTCATCAGCAGGTGCGTTGGTAAATGCGCTGACTGCAAAAAATAGAACGGCAAGCAGGCCGATATGTTTATGGGTAAAAGTTTTCATAATACGGTTAAATTGAGAATTGTTAATGTTTATTCGAATTCAGATTCTTGAACTGATAAGCAACAATGCTAAAATCAGAAAAATCGTTTCGTTTAATGTTAAATTAATTTTACTGCTATCATTAAGACGACGGCTGTCCGGTAAATCTTACGTACAGACTGAAGTTTCAGGAGAATTCAGGGCACAGCAAGAACCTATTAAACAATCGCTACCCGGATAAGAATTGCCTTTGACCGGGATGCCATTTTATAGGTGTTTAAAAGATATTAAAAGAACGTGGCTTAGGTTCTGCTGGAGGCTTAATCTACCAGTGTAAGCTTTCTAAGGCGGGATAGGGCCGGTGACAATTTTAGATCGGAACAAATAATCCGTATATTGATCAGACTTATTACCAAGCAAAGTTAATCTTTAAATCAATACCAGATAATGAATTTTTTCAAGAAAACAGTTCCTGTTGTATTAGGAATTTTACTGATGGCCGGTTCCGCTTTTGCGCAAGGCCAGCAAATGCAGCAGATGCAAAATGCCCAGGCCGACAGCGTTTCCGATAAGGAACTAGAGAAGTTTGTTGAGACAGCACAGGATTTACGCAGTATTCAGGAAAATATCCAAAGTGAAGTCCAGGGGATGGTCCAGGAAGAAGACATGACCTTCCAGCGCTTTCAGCAGATTATGATGAGTAAGCAGAATCCGCAAATGGCAAAGAAGGTGGAAGTAACTGATGAAGAGGAAGCTGTCATTAAAGAGATGCAGCCAAAGCTTCAGAAGATTCAGCAGGAAGCAAATCAGAAACAAATGTCAGCCATTCAGGAAAATGGATTGACTCCTCAGCGCTTCCAGCAAATTGCACAAGCAGTGCAATCTGATCCCGCGATGATGAAGCGTTTCCAGCAAATGTCAGCCGATACCGCTTCAGGTAGCGACGGATAATTAGCTGATTCGTATTTATAAGTTTTAGAGCCCGGTCATTCAGTTGGTCGGGCTTTTTTTATGCAGGTTTCAGGATGCAAGTTACAGGATACAGGATAAAGGATACATGATGCGGGGTGCAGGATTCAGGATGTGGGATGCAAGATGCAGGATGCGGGAGATGAATGGTGATAAGTGTGGATGCTTATTAGGGCTTTTATTTGGATTTGAATTTGCACTGATAGTGAAATTGTTCCTTAAACGTTTGTTAAGGTATAAAGTCAGCTTACCCACTTGCTGTCTTTTAGAAAAAAGCGCCAGGGGCGTTTGGCATCTTCGCCGGCATAGTCGACGCCAATGCGCGGAGAGCTTTCAATATCATTTTGACTTACGGCATGCCCTCTGTCTTCAATCCAGATTGAATTCTTGTCTGTTAGGTCCAAACCATAGTAATCTGTAGTGATGCCCAGCGACTGGCTCAGCCTTCCGGGCCCTGCAGTTAGTTGGGGCGTTACCTTCTCTTTGCCGCGCCTTTCCAGCATCAGATCAAACCCTTCTACAGGCTTTATGGCACGAATCAGAATGGCATCGGCAATTCCTTCGGTATTGGTGACTATATTAAAAAGGTGATGAATGCCGTAACAGAGGTACACATAGGCTTTACCCCCGTCGTGATACATAATCTCGGTACGGTTTGTGCGTTTGCCGTGGGCATGGCAGGCCTTGTCATCTCTCCCGCGATAGGCTTCGGTTTCTGTGATTACTCCGGCGGTAAGTACCGAGCCTTCAATCTCGGTACAGAGTACCTTGCCAAGCAGCTCGCGGCTGATCTGTACGACATCATCGCGCCGGTAAAAATTGTCAGGCAGTACGATTGACATGTTATATGGGTCAGGAAATTGCTTCGTAAGGATTTTTGGACAGGTGCACGTCATTTACAAATACCTCCTGGTAGGCCTTGGCAATAATGACGGATACAATGAGCAGCGCAGCTGAATAGAAAGCCCAAATGCCGATAATCACCAGAACGGTATACCCGTGATAAAAGTAACGGTAAGCCTGAATGGCATATTCCAGGTAAAGCCCCACACCGTATTTGGCCACTTCAAACAGGAAGGTATAGACGAAGGCTGCGAGCAGGGCTACCTTGGGTTTCATCCGCTTTTCGCTGATATACCGGAATAGTATGTAGAACAGGAAGAAGGTAAAGAGCAGCGGAATGGTAATGTTCAATAGCTCATAAACCCAGCTGAGCTTAAATACCATATCGGTGAAGGGAAGGGCAATCTGATCGAAGGAAACCAGGGAAATCAGGGAGATGGCAAGGCTGAAGAAAATGAACACCCCGCCCATCAGCCCGAAAGTGAAGAAATTATAAATCAGCTCCAGTATGGGGTGACGGCGGTCTTCAATATCAAAGATGTCAAAAACCACGTGCTTGATAGTATGAAACAGGCCCTGGGAGAAAAAGATCAGGATTACAAAGCCTACGATCCCGAAAACACGGCGCGCACCGATCAGGGGGTCCAGAAGCGTCTCAAGGGTAATGGCCCCCTTGAATACATCCCCGCTTTGGTACTCATAAGTAAAGCTGGGGAACAGTTCCCTGCCGTATCGCAAAATTTCCCGGAAGGCGTCTTCGTAAGAGAGCACATAACCGATAATGGAAATGAGCAGCAGTGTAAAAGGTATCGCACATATAAACAGGTTAAAGGTTATGGCAGATGCATGATGAAATACATCTTTCTTCTTAACCAGCGTTACGATGAGCCTCCAGAAATCCTTATACTTCCGTACTGTTTTTTGCTGTAAATTGATAAGCGCTATAATTAATTCCTGTAAGTTATACCAGCCAAAGCATGCCTGAAATATCTACAGGCATCAATTATATTAAAAGCTAATAATAAGAGAATAATTCAGAAAGTTTTAATTAAATCATGAGTCCTAAAACCAAGTCGAAGACACCGCTGATGCGTCAGTACGATGACGTAAAGGAAAAGCACCCCGGAACCATACTGCTTTTCAGGGTAGGTGATTTTTACGAAACCTTCTCGGATGACGCCGAACTGGTTAGCAAGGAACTTGGTATTACACTCACTAAACGGAATAATGGCGGGGATCAGACACCGCTGGCAGGCTTTCCCTATCACGCGCTGGATACCTACCTGCCCAAGCTGGTGAAGCGCGGCCACCGCGTGGCGGTATGCGAACAGGTGGAAGACCCTTCTGAGGCCAAAGACGCGGGGCGCAAAGTCGTCAACCGCGAGGTAACGGAGATCACTACCCCCGGGGTCACCATGTCGGAAAAGCTTCTCGAGCACAAACGCAACAACTATGCCGCCGCTATTTACTGGGCGGGAGGAACGGCCGGAGTTGCCTTTGCAGATGTATCGACCGGGGAGTTTGCGCTGAGCCAGGTGCATAAAAGCCAGGTCAATGACCTGCTGCAATCTATATCGGCAGCAGAAATACTGCTGGCAAAAAACAAGAAGAACAATGTGCCGGAGGAGCTGCAGGACCATAATATTACCTTTATCGAAGATTGGGTGTATGAGGGTGATTATGGGTATAACTTGCTGACGGATCATTTTGAAACGCACTCACTCAAGGGCTTCGGGGTTGAGGATCTCAATGTGGCCCAGATTGCCGCCGGCGCCTTGATGCATTATATACAGGAGACTCAGAAGGCATCGCTGGGACATATCAAACGCCTGCAGGCATTTGAGAACCAGGAATTCATGTCTTTGGACGGGTCCACCAAGCGAAACCTGGAGCTGATCACTTCCATACAGGAAGGCGGCACGGAAGGGACATTGATTTCCATACTCGATGATACCCATACTGCTATGGGCGGACGCCTGCTGCGCAAGTGGATTATGCGTCCATTGAAACGACTAAAGCCCATCAGCCGCCGGCTTAATGCCGTGGAAGCTTTGAATGTAAATCATGAAGCCAGGGAAAACCTGCGGGAAGAACTGGAGCAGGTGGGCGACCTGGAGCGGCTGATCTCTCGTATCTGCGTGGGACGGGCGAATGCCCGCGACCTGATGCAGCTGAAGCTTTCCCTGGCACAGGTTCCGCGCATCAAAATGCAGTTCAGCCAGCTGGATGAGCCGCTGCTTAACGATATTAGGGATCGCCTGAAGCTGCTCATTGAAGTGCAGGAGCGCATCGAAAAAGCCATCCAGGAAGATCCCCCTGCGAGCGTGCGCGACGGCGGTATCTTCAAAGACGGGTTTAATGATGAGCTGGATGAGCTGCGGGATGTGGCCCGTAACGGGAAAAATTATATCGCCAAAATTAAGAAAGAGCTGACACAAGAGACAGGCATCAGCTCTTTGAAGATCGGCTATAACAAAGTGTTCGGTTACTATATTGAAGTGACCAATACCCACAAGGATAAAGTGCCCGAGCATTTTATTCGCAAGCAGACCCTGGTGAATTCCGAGCGCTATATCACGCCCGAACTGAAGGAGGTGGAAGAGAAGATACTCTCTTCCGAAGAGCGCAGCAAAACCCTGGAATATGAGCTCTTTGAAGAGCTGAGGCTTTACGTATCCGAGTTTGCCGACCAGGTGCAGCAGGTTGCCCAGGCCCTGGCCGAGCTCGATTGCCTGCAAAGTTTTGCCGAGGTCTCCTATCGCAATAACTACTGCAAGCCCGGCATGGCCGACGACCAGGTTATTGATATTACAAAAGGGCGTCACCCGGTGGTTGAGAAAACCCTGCCGCCCGGCGAGCCCTTTATACCCAATGATATCCACCTGGAAAATGAAGATGAGCAGATACTGATCATTACCGGTCCGAACATGGCGGGTAAAAGCATTATTCTTCGTCAGACCGGCCTCATTGTGCTGCTGGCCCAGATCGGCTGTTTTGTGCCGGCCAAAGAGGCGCATATCGGCCTGGTTGACAAGATCTTTACCCGGGTAGGGGCCTCCGACAACCTGGCTGCCGGTGAGAGTACTTTCCTCGTAGAGATGAACGAAGCGGCCAATATTCTGAATAACGCCACGCGCAATTCCCTGATCCTGCTGGATGAAGTCGGGCGCGGAACCAGTACCTTCGACGGGCTCAGCATTGCCTGGGCGCTGGCCGAGTACCTGCATAATCAGCCCTCGGTAGCGGCCAAGACACTTTTTGCCACTCACTACCACGAGCTCAATGAGCTGGAGAATATGTACGACCATATCGTGAATTATAACGTGCAGGTGAAGGAGCACGACGGCAAGGTTATCTTTCTCCGCAAGCTGGTGCGGGGCGGGGCCGACCACAGCTACGGCATTCAGGTGGCCGATATGGCCGGATTGCCCTCCATCGTGATTGAACGCGCCAAGGAGATATTGAAAAATCTGGAGAGTCACAGCCTGGACATCACCGACAGCAACGGTACGCTGGCCGAGGGTGCAAAAAAGAAAGCGGTTGCTGCCAAGAAGGCGGCCAAAGATATGGACAAGCAGGAGCAGATTGATCAGATGTCCCTGTTCCAGACCCAGCTTGATCCGCGCATCGAGCAGCTTATCGACAAGCTGGAAGCCAGCGATCCCAACCGCATGACGCCCATTGAGTCATTGATGCTTGTTTCGGAGCTCAAAAAACTGGTAGAGAACAGTAAATAGGTTCAGCCGCAGATTTGCACGGATAAGACCATGTTTAGCCGCGGATTCTCGCGGATATTGACGGATTTTATGATCGAACTGTCGGGTCGTTTTATTTTGTCAGTTAGAATCTGTGCTAATCTGTGGCGTTAGAATATTAGATCTTCTTGGCAGAAATTACTTGTCCAGGTACTTTTCAAGAGTTTTAATCAGCTTCTTGCCACGCAGCTCATTTCCCATTGCCAATACTTTGCCTTCCGGGCCGATTAAGTAATGGGTTGGATATCCCTGTACCAGAAACCGGGTCTTGTATGTACCCTTGTCATCCAATACTTGCGGCCATGGCAAGCTATATTTTTCGAGCGCCTTATCCAGTGATGCCCGGCTTTCATAGGCAAATCCTACCATTTCGAAATTCTCAGATTGAAAGTGCTGATAGACTTCCTTGAGCAAAGGCAATGCTTCGATACAGGGACCGCACCAGCTTCCCCAGAAATCCATCAGCAGGTATTTGCCCTTGATCGAATCTGAGCTAAGAGTATCTCCTTCTACTGTTACAGCTTCCCAGTCGGGAATTGCACTTTCAATAGTTATTTGTTCACGTTTATTAAAGTCGAATGCCGGCCGTAACTGAATCCAATCACCGTCTTCCTCAATATTAGCAACCTCCCATTGATACTCCCCAAGTTGAAACGTGGGATGCATATAATACTTTTTCAGCCGAATCATCTGATTTAACTGGAATATAGTTGCTTCACTTGAACCCGATGCCATTTCGAGATTACCATCATTGTTCTCGTCAATATATAGGTAGAAATATTTTGAAAATTTTGTATTTGCTGTAGTAACTACAAAAAAATCATTCCCCTCTAAATTTCCTTTTCGTTGTCTAAATGGTATTTGATAAGATAAATCAGGAGCTCCCGGAATCTTGCTGGATGTATAACGAGCAGGCATATTTTCTACGGTTCGCAGGGTGAGCTTTAAGGAATCGGAAACTAGAGTGTTATTGCTATATTTTTGAGTTTGGACATAACCCGTCCAGCTATTTCCTGCATTTACCGAATCAATTACAAAAATCATTTCCTCAGGCGTAATACGATTATTATTATCCTGATCTGCGTAAATATTCCAAGGATTGTTATCCTTCGTTTTTCCTGCAAGAACCAATATGGTATTGTCAGGTGCTTCCGAAACTTTCAGAAAATAGGTCACATAGTTTTCAAGTACACTCTCCGGAATGCCTGCAACATCCGTATGTAATGTCTCAATATCGTAGTACAAAGCTGCCCGCTCTTTATCAGGTAAAACGGTACCCATTCCCTCCATAGGACTACCATTGTATGTAACAGTACGTTGACTGCTTACAAGATCAACTTTTGGCCACCGATCTTGTAAGGCTTCAGGAGGTATATCATGCCAGGCTGATACGGTATCTTGAACAGTTTTAGATTCATCAAGTACAACCGTGCGGTAATTTTTAAAAGTCCAGTCAGCTTGTTCTTCTACAGAAAATATGGAGCCACGGGTATACTTATAATCAACGGAGGAGCCTTTTTCTGCGGATAAGGTGATTTCCCATAAGTCTTTATTTGAGTCGAGCGGTTTCTCTTTCGTTTTAGGAAACAGTCCATTACCCGGATTCCAGCGATTAAGTGTTCCGGCCCAGAATATGACATCATCGGCAGGTGTTTCCTCCGGAACTACAACCTGAAATGTAACGCTGACGCTATCCTGACTTTGGATATTGTGAGAAATTAAGAAAATTAAAATGGCAGATAACAAAAGTAACCTCATCATGAATAGATATATTAATAGTTAACACCTATTTAGCGCAATATATTTAAAAGTGCAAGACACCATGTTTTTAGCCGCGGATTTCCACGGATGAGCACGGATAAATTGTACAGATCGAACCGCCGGTTCGATCATAAAATCCGTTTCGCTCTGCGAAAATCCGCGGCTAAAAATTATTTTGGAAATATTTGAAAAGTTTCAAATTATAAAGCGTGGAATTATTCTTCTCCGGATCCAGAATATCTATATCCCCGTTTCATGGCAAAGCAAACAGAATTAACGCAACAAATTGTAGCTGATTTTGCAGAGGGCTACAGCAATTTCGGACTCAACCCATTAATGGGCCGCATAGTCGGCCTGCTCATTATCTCCAAAGACCCGCAGTCGCTGGATGATATCGTCGAACAGCTTGAAATGAGCAAAGGACCGATTTCCCAAATTTGCCGCCGGCTCAAAGAACGGGGTTTGATCGAGAAGGTGTGGATACCCGGAGACCGGAAGGATTACTATAAGGCGGCTGATGATATATTCGGAAAGGCCTATTCCAACCAGATCAACAAGATGCAGAAGAATATCGATATTGCCGAGAAATACCTTGTGCAGGCAGAATCACTGAATACCGGGGATGCCGAATTTATCCGTCGAAGGATGAAGGTAATGAAATCTTTCTACGAGCTGATGGATGAATACAATGAAAAATTCATGAAGGCCTGGAAATCAAAACGCGAGAAGATCAGTTCCTAAAATTTTTGTTAGTTATGTTTGGAACTTTTCAAATATTTAATAAATTGAATCTGTGATGGATATAAAAACAGTTTTTAAATCAATTCTATGCAGTTTATGGGCCATTGGCTTCATGGCCAATTTACCCGCCGGCGCCCAAAATCTGCAGTTTTCCGACTTGGACTATCCCTATGAGGTCAGCTACCAGGAGGTGAGCAGCGGACAGCAAATTGCTTATATCGATGAGGGGAAAGGGGCACCGCTTATGCTTATTCACGGGCTTGGCAGTTATATCCCGGCCTGGAAGCAAAATATTCCGGCTCTTGCCAAAAGTCACCGTGTTATAGCTTTGGATCTGCCCGGCTTTGGCAAGTCAACTAAAACGGCGGAGGAATACTCTATCTCATTTTTCGCGAAAACAGTAGCCGACCTTCAGGATTCGCTGGGAATTACAGAGGCAATATGGGTTGGCCACTCTATGGGTGCGCAGGTTGCCATGCAGGGAGCACTGAGCTATCCCGATAAAATTGCAAAGCTGGTATTGCTGGCTCCGGCGGGATTTGAAGCTTTTACTGAGCAGGACGCCGCTTTGTTGACGGCTTATGTGACACCCGAATCCATCAAGGCAACGCCGGAAGCCGTGGTCAGGCAGACTTTCAAATCAACTTTTTTTGAATTTCCGGATAATGCCCGGTTTATGGCGGATGACCGCATAGCTATTCGCCAGGCGGAGGACTTTGATCTCTATGCACGGGCTTATGCCGAATCGGTAGAAGCGATGCTGCAAGGTCCGGTATTATCAAAACTGCCGGAAATTAAACAGCCGGTTCTTGTCATTTTCGGCAAACAGGATATGCTGATTCCCAATAAGCAGCTGCATCCCGACATGACAACCGAGGCGGTAGCTCAAAAGGGAATCGAGAAATTGCCGGACAGTCGCCTTAAGATGGTAGACCGGGCCGGCCACTTCGTACATTTTGAGCAACCGGATATTGTCAATCAAGCAGTGTTGAATTTCATTAAAAACTAAGGATATAAAAGTTTATGAATGATTTTAAAGATAAGGTAGTACTTGTTACAGGAGGAGCGGGAGGCATCGGTGAGGCAACAGCCGGAAAGTTCCTGGAGCGGGGCGCAGCGGTGGAATTATGGGATATGGATGCGGAAGCCGGGAATAACCTGGCGGAGCAATGGGCTTCCGAAGGGCATGATGTCCATTTTGAAGTAGTGGACGTCACCGATTTTGATGCGGTTACCTCGGCCATGGATGAACTGAAAAAGCGAAGAGGACGGCTGGATGTTCTGATAAACAATGCGGGCATTACCCGCGATGCCACCCTTAAGAAAATGAGTGCCGAAGACTGGCAGAAAGTTATAGATGTAAACCTGAGCGGTGTGTTTTACTGCGGGAAAGCGGCTGCCGAAATTATGAGTGAGCAGGAATCAGGAGTTATACTGAATGCGAGTTCCGTAGTAGGTGTATACGGTAATTTCGGGCAGAGCAATTACGTGGCCACGAAATCAGGAGTAATAGGCCTATCCAAAACCTGGGCGCGCGAATTGGGACGAAAAGGCATCCGGGTCAATGCGGTGGCACCCGGCTTTATTGAAACTCCTATGGTAAAGACGGTGCCGGATAACATTCTCGAAAAATTGAAGAATCAGACGCCGCTCGGTCGCCTCGGGAAAGCGGAGGATATCGCTTCTGCTTATGTGTACCTGGCCTCCGACGATGCCGCATTTATAACAGGAACCGTACTTCAGGTAGACGGGGGGCTGGTATTTTAATGCAACACTCCAAAATTATAGCAACCGGTTCCTATGCCCCGGAGCGGGTTATTAAAAATGAATGGTTTAATGAACGGCTGGGAGAGGATGTGGACACCTGGCTCAGGGAAAACCTGACCATCAGGGAGCGCCGATGGATGACCGAAGACCAGTCAACCAGCGATCTTTGCGTGGAAGCCGGCAATGCCGCACTGGATATGGCCGGACTCACGCCCCGGGATATTGATCTGCTGATTATAGCAACGGATACACCCGATTTTATCTCTCCCTCTACGGCATCGGTAGTGCAATATAAAATGGACTTGTCTCAAGCCACGTCCATGGATACCAATACCGCCTGCGCCGGTTTCCCTACGGCATTGACTCTGGCTAACAGCATGATGGTGGCGGATAACTCCTACAAAACCGTCATGGTTATGGGAGCCTACGGCATGAGCCGTTTCCTGGATTTGGATGACAAAAAGACCGTAACCCTCTTTGCAGATGGTGCTGGAGCTGTTATCCTTGAGGCAACCGATAAAGAAGGAGAGGGCTTTATAGCCTCTGACCTCCGCACTAAACCCGAGTACTATAAGCATATGGGCATTTACGGCGGCGGTGCAGCAGACCCGGCTGCCCGAAGCGAGAACCGGGGAAACCAGTGCCTCCGGTTTGTGGAGAAATTCCCAAAAGAAATTAACCCGACCATATGGACGGATATGATCCGCACCTTGGCGGAGAAGGGTGGGTTTGAAGTAGACGATATCAGCGGGGCCTATATGACCCAGATCAATATCAACCAGATTTGGGAGACCATGGATAACTTGTCGCTGCCCCGGGAAACGGCCCCGACCATCATGGATCGTTTCGGATATACCGGTTCAGCTGCCATCCCAATGGTATTTGATAAAGCGGTACGTGATGGAGGGGTAAACGAAGGGGATACCCTGGTTTTTGTCGGTTCAGGCGGCGGCCTTCATTTTGGGGCCTGCGCCTATAAATGGTAACATCTTAAACAACTAATATGGAATTAGCTTCATCCACAATGGTAACAGCCGGCTGGATTTTGATCCTGCTCTATGCAGGCATCATACTCTATTTTGTAGTTAAGGGTGCCGGGAAAACCAAAGAGATGGATGACTATGCCCTGGGAAGCATCATCTTTTCACCTACCGCGGTGGGCTTGTCACTGGCAGCTTCGATAACCAGTGCCGCAACCTTTATCATCAATCCCGGATTCGTGGCACTGTATGGGTTTAGCGGGGTTATCGCTATGGGCCTGGCACTTCCGCTGGCAACCCTGGGCTCGCTCATCTTGTTTACCAAAGGCTTTCGCAACTACGGGGCGACCGTCAAGGCGCTCAGCATGGCCGACTGGATTCAGAAAAAGTATGAAAGCAAAGGGTTCGGAATTTTTTTCGGATTTTTGTCTCTCCTGTTGATCACCTTTATCGTTTTGATTTGTGTAGGGCTAACCAAGGTACTGTCAAGCACGCTGAACCTTCCGGAATTCTATACGCTGCTGGGTATCGTCCTGTTTATTTTTGGGTACATGATGTATGGCGGCGCGAATTCCATGGTGTACACCAACACCATTCAGGCTGTATTGATGGTCATTGTGGCTTTTATCCTGCTGGGTTCCGGCTACGAACATTTTAGCAACGGGGTGACCGGTTTTATTGACAAGCTTAATGCCATTGATCCGAAACTGACCCAGGTCACGAACGACAGCAGCTTCCTTTTTCGCGACTATTTTGAAATACTGGTAGCGCCATTTATTGTGGGTATAGCCATTGTCTGCCAGCCGCACATACTCACTAA
Source organism: Halalkalibaculum sp. (assembly GCA_035269475.1). Classification (GTDB taxonomy): domain Bacteria; phylum Bacteroidota; class Rhodothermia; order Balneolales; family Balneolaceae; genus Halalkalibaculum. The sequence continues at coordinate 4,206 of DATFJD010000141.1, read as the reverse complement.
GTCGCTCTTGCTTAAAGACGAGGATGATGTAAACCGTTACCTGGTGGTGGGAGTAGTGGTACAGTTCCTCTTTTTCCTGGTTGTAATTGCCGGCCTGTATGCGCGTATCAGTTTTGCTGACTTGTCTGTGAACGGCGAGGCCCTGCCTATGGACGGGATCATTTCTGCCTACGTAGTCAAGGAGTTTACCGTAGCACTGGCGCTGATTATAGTACTTGGACTCATTTCAGCCGGAATCTCAACACTCGAAAGCCTCATACAGTCACTTTCCACATCCATTACCAACGACATAATCGAGCCGTTTACAGGAAAGGCATTCTTTGACAGAGATATTGCCGGGCTGCCTGCAAAGCTGATTTACAACAGGCTGGTGATCGTCGCCATGGGCATTATTACAGTGGTACTTTCCTGGGAACAGCTTGTAAATCCAAAGCTAAGCGTAGGTATTTTTGCACAAAATGGTGTTTATGCCTATTTCTCAGCTGCCTTTGTCCCCATTCTGATGGGCATGTTTTTTAAGGGCGTCCCGAAAATTGCCCCGATTGCCGCATCCATCGTAGCTGTAGTTGTGCACTTTACGGTATATTATGCCCAGATACGGGTGCCTTTTTCGCAGGCAGACGGGGAGAATCCCGGGGTAGCGGCAGCTCTTGCCATTATAGCCGCCGTGCTGGTAGGATTTTCAATATATGGTTTTCAGAATAGGGGTATCAGCCTGAAAAGCGAACAAAGCAAACCTTCACCGGTTAGGTAATCCATGAATTATAATGATTGGTTAACAAAGCGCGAGCGATATACACCGCAGAAAGAGGCGGTGATCGACAGCTTCAGCCGGGTGCGTTACACCTATAGCCGGTTGAATAAAATGGCAAACAACCTGGCCTCTTATCTGCAGAGAGAACATGAGCTGAAAGCAGGAGACCGCCTGGCCGTAGTTTCTAAAAACAGTGTTCCCTACCTGGTTTTATTCTTTGCCTGTGCCAAGCTGGGTGTGGTAATGGTTCCCCTCAATTACCGGTTGCCCAAAGCAGGCCTCAAGGAATTGATTGCTGATGCGAGTCCGGGCCTGCTGGTTTACTCAGAAGAATTTAAAGATACGGTAAGTGAAATTAATGAGGAGCTGGACCGTGTAAGCACGCTTTCTCTGGATAAAGATTCGAAGGGCCTCGCCGGACTCATGACTAAAGAGCATCCGGAACCGCTGATTTATGAAGCCAAGGCAGAAGATATCGCCATGATCTTATATACCTCGGGAACGACGGGAAGGTCTAAAGGAGCCATGATATCCTGGCGGCAGATTCACTGGAACTCCTTGAATACTGAAATCAGCCTTGGCCTAACGGGTAATGACAGCTCGTTCGTGAATACCCCGTTCTATCACACCGGGGGCTGGCACGTGCTGCTTACGCCCCTGATCCATCACGGCGGGAAGCTGGTATTTCAGCCTGAGTTTGACGCGGAAGGCTGCAACCGGCTCATTGAAGAGGAGCAGATCAGCATACTTTTTGGCATTCCCACCATGCTGCGCATGATGATGGAACAGCCGAATTTCGAAGATGCCGATTTCAGCAGTATTCGTTTCGCAATCTGCGGCGGAGAGTCTTGTCCCATACCGGTCATCAATCGTTTTAAAGAGAAAGAAGTACCCATAAGGCAGGGTTACGGGCTAACCGAAGCCGGCCCAAACTGCTATTCCCTTCCGGCCGAAGACGCCATCAGAAAAAAAGGGTCGGTTGGCTTCCCCAATTTCCATATCGGGGTGAAAATAGTAGATGACAGCGGCAATGAAGTAGAACAGGGAGAAGTAGGGGAGCTGCTGATGAAAGGCCCGCATGTATTTGAAGGTTATTGGAAGGACCCGGAATCTACGCAGCAGGCTTTGGATAACGGATGGGTGCATACCGGGGACCTGTTTCGCTGTGATGAAGACGGCTACTACTTCATGGTGGGCCGCAAGAAAGAGATGTACATCAGCGGAGGAGAAAATGTATATCCCATACAGGTGGAGAAAGTGATTTATAGCCACCCGCAAGTAGCGCAGGTGGCAGTTATCGGGGTCCCCGATGAGAAGTGGGGTGAGGCCGGCTGTGCCTATGTAGTGCTAAAAGAGGAGGAATCACTCTCAGAAGATGATCTTAAATCATACTGCCGGGAGTATTTAGCAGGTTTTCAGTGTCCGCAGCATGTGATATTCAAAAAAGAACTGCCGGTCGGTGATTCCAATAAAATTCAGAAACGCGATCTCGAAGAAGAATACAGAAGAGAGCATGAAAACTGATATTAACCATCTTATGGGTATTCGTTCGGGATTTGTTGAAACCCGGCGCTTAGGCATGCACGTGCTGACGGCAGGTGAGGCCGGGAATACCCCGCTGCTTTTTTTGCACGGCAACACCTCCTCATCGACTATCTGGGAGGAGTTTATGCTGCCGTTCAGCGATGATTATTACTGCATTGCACCTGATTTGCGCGGTTTCGGCCGGACAGATGAGAACGGGCTTATTGATGCCACTCGCGGGCTGCTTGACTGGGTGGATGATATTGTGGCGCTGTCAGAAGCCATGGGGCTATCGCCTTTTCACCTCGTAGGACATTCCCTGGGCGGCTTCGTGTGCTGGGGATTGCTGGGATTGCATCCCGGATTACTGCGATCGGCAACATTATTTTCACCGGGTCCGCCGGTAGGCTTTGGCGGCGTTCACGGTGTTGAAGGCACTCCCAATAATGAAGACTATTCGGGGTCAGGCGGAGGCATTGTGGTAAAAGCATTTGCCGAGCGTATCCGTGAGAAGGATAGAACCGCGGAGGACCCGATGTTTTCACCGAGAAATGTCATGAACAGGCTTTTTTGGAAAGAAGGGTTTCGGGCTGAACGCGAAGAGGATTTTCTTTCGGCGATGCTGCAAATTCACTTTGGCGACCGGCAATACCCGGGAGATTCTGTGGACTCCGACTTTTGGCCGGGGGTGGCACCCGGGAAATACGGACCGGTAAATGCCTTGTCACCCAAATACAACCGGTCTGTTTTGAAGCAGTTTTTAGAGGGCGTACCCAAGAAAAGGCTGCTTTGGATTCAGGGAAAAGATGACAATATCATTTCAGACCGATCCTACTCCGATCCGGGTTTCCAGGGAAAGATGGAGCTTCGGCAAGGCTGGCCCGGCGAGGAGGTTTATCCTCCGCAACCGATGGAGGCCCAGGTTCGTTATGCGCTGGATGAGTACAGGGGCAGCGGAGGCTATGTGAAAAAAGAGATGATCGATGATTGCGGGCATACACCCTTTATTGAAAAGCCGAAAATCTCCGAAGAATTGTTGCTAAACCATATCCGGGCATCGGAAGAGCATTAGTTTTGTTATTAATATTTGAAATTTTTAAAAACTTTGATAAATATAAAACAAATATAAAAACGTTCACCATTAACTAAAACCGTATAAACGGGGTTATTATGAAAATAAAAATGTCCATTATGCTATTTAGCCTGCTGCTGTTTTCGGCTGCGGGTGCCATAGCTCAAAATACAGGTACCTTAGAAGGGGTCGTTACCGATGAGGCGACGGGAGAAGTGATGCCGGGAGTAAATGTTACGCTGATCGGAACTACAAAAGGTGCAGCCACTAACGAATCGGGGGAATACCAAATTCGAAATGTAGAGCCGGGTCAATACCGCGTAAAAGCTTCTTTCCTGGGATATGCCACTTATCAGAGTGATGCTGTTTCACTTGAGGCGGGGGAGACCGTAACCCTGAACATTGCACTGGAGGAGACAGTATGGAGAGGCAACGAAATTGTTGTTTCCGGGTCGAAAAGGCCTGAGAAGCTCCTGGAATCACCGACTACCATTGAACGGGTATCGGAAGAGGAGTTGTCAACAAGTGGCGGTTCTACCTTCATGTCGTCCATGTCAAACTTGAAGGGCGTCAACTTCACCAATGCCGGCGTCAATACCCAGCTAATATCCGCTCGCGGATTTAACAGCAGTTTCAATACCCGCATGCTGTTTCTTATAGACGGCCGACTGGCTACCCTTGGCGGTACCGGACTTCCCCAGGGAAACTTCCTGCCTTCCAGTAAGATTGACCTGAAAAGCATTGAAGTGGTCTTAGGTCCTGCCGCAGCCCTTTATGGCCCGAATTCGGGTTCCGGGGTGGTAAATGTAACGACCAAGGATCCATGGGATGAATCGGGAGTGGCCATTTCTTCTCG
>DATFJD010000140.1:0-5774 GCA_035269475.1 Halalkalibaculum sp. | reverse complement strand
CTTTAATTTGTTAGATATTATCACTTTAGAACGGGGCAAAAATCCTAAGCGTATAAAATCATTATTACTGTCCAAAATGCTTTCTTATCATTGAAAAATTATTTGTTTCCTGAAGATAAGGCTGGATTGGTTAAGATAATTAAAATCAATCCCCCAATGAACTTCTCGCAGAGGACCGCTGATTTATTCACTGAGGATCGCAGGTGATTTTCTATCAGCTGATTATTCATCAGCCCAACTCGGCGATATACACAGCGAGAATCTGCGAGATTAAAAAACAGTACGGTGTTATATTGAATGTTTTGTCCTATTAAATTCCACGTTTTGGACAGATGTAAAAAATCATGTTAAATGACATGCAAAAGGTGCACATGATCTTGGAAGATTCATGAGTCAGCACAGTAGTTTGTTGAAATCAGTATGATTCGCTTAACCGCTGCTTTATTTTAAAACTGCAATAGTCAACAGCAACCAGGCAATAATGAAAGCCGTTCCGCCTATGGGCGTTATGGCTCCCAGCCAGGTGATTCCTGAAGTGGAGAGAATATACAGGCTTCCCGAGAATATGATGATTCCGGCCAGCATCAGCCACCCTGACCATCTCAGCAAACCCGACTCCGGCAGGTGATAGGCAATGATTCCTACTGCCAGCAAACCGAGGGCATGGTAAAAATGATACTGTACGCCTGTCTGAAATATTTCAAGCATATCGGCACTTAGCCTGTTTTTCAAAGCGTGGGCACCGAAAGCTCCAAGCATGACTGCAATGAGCGCGTTAATACTGCCGAGTGAAGTAAAAATTTTGAACATATCAGTGGATCATTTTAAGTCTTAAAGCTGACCGGTTTTGGTTAATGGATATCAAGGCAACATCCTTCAGCTGGTGCTTCAAGGTAAATTACGGTTTCCCCGTTGCTCACATTTTACGGGATTTTTCTGCCTCAGGATTACCTTCCGCAAAGTTTTCGCCTTTTAGTTCAGGAGCTAAAGCCGATCTCTTTATGGGTACCGTCGCAAAAGGGTTTGTTCCCGGAAGCGCCGCACCGGCATAAAGCGATATTTTTGGAGCAGCTAATAGGTTGAGTGGTTTCTGAATACATCTGATAGCGCCCCTGCACCAGTAAGGGTCCGTCTTTCAGGGCCTTGAGCACCAGTTTTGAATCTTCCTCTTCAGGGTTGTCTTCATTGAGCGAGGACTTGTCAAATGCCGCCGGAGCTTCAAAATCTGTTTCGGTATGCGAGTTGTCACAAGCCGGTTTATTGCCCGATTGTCCGCAGCGGCACAGGGCCCAGCGGGTATCCTGCAGAAGTACATCCCCGTTTCCGTCACGCACCTCGATATTCCCGCGAAAATAGACCGGGCCGTCGGGTGATATGGTAATAGAGTTGAGAGGGGGTTTTTGCTCTTCAACGGATTGATCTTTCATTTCATAGTGAAGGGCACCGGTCGGGCAGCGTTCAACGGTATTTCTAATTTCTTCTGCAGTCGCCTCTTCAGGTTGTATCCATGGCCGTTTATCAGGATCAAAAACCTTCGATAACCCCTTTACACACTCTTTTGCGTGGATACATCTTTTAAGGTCATAGGTAACCTTAATTTCATCGCTTTCGTAGGTATAATTTTTCTGATCCATGGCATTATTTCTTTATAAGTTAAGCGGTTTCAAACAAGAATACATATGCTTAGGCAAATAAAAAAACTCCCGGTAGAATTCCCGGGAGCAGTTTTCAGGTACCTGATATCAGGTTTCACTGTTTTGCGCAACTTCGATATTATTTTTAATTGCCAGTACCCCTTTAACATTACCGGTTACTTTTTCTGCTTGTTCTTTCTTGAATTCAGAATCAACCTTTCCTTCAAGCAACACTACTCCTTTAGTCACCGAAATAGACACCTTATTGCTTCCCACATAAGGGTCACGCTGAATTGCCAGGTCGACGCGGTTTTGAATGGCATCATCGCTGACCGGAACTTCAGGGCTTACTACGACTTTCTTTTCTACCTTAATATTGTTTTCAACGTCACTCACGCCGGCGGTATGACGTGCATCTGACTCGGCGGCAAGCTTTGCATTAAGATTATTCACCGTGCCCGTTAGTATGGCGATATCTTCCTCGAGGGTTACTTCAACCATATTCTCGGGAACGCGCGGATCGTAGGTAAAAGCATTTTTGATGGCTTCCACGATCTGTTCGTTCGTCAATATCTCCAGTTGGTCACTTTGAAGCATTTCTGAACGAAATTCCGGATGAACTTCCAGCTCATCAGCAGCTACAGAGTCAACGCCTACAACATGCGAATAATCTATTGCAAGCTGTTTTTCATAGGCACTGCCCACAGCTCCGCTGAGCGTTACCCGGCTGCTGTCGACCTGTACCTCTATTTGGTCGCCCCGTATTTCAGAGTTCATCATCAAGGTCTTCTCAACCTCCTGTTGGATATCATCTTCCGAACGCGTGCGGTCAGGATTTACGAGGATAGTATTGTTAATGTCTTTTACGCCTTTCACACCTGCCGTAATTGTTGCGGCGAGCTGTTTTTCCTGCCAGGAATCCACAGCACCTTTAAGATTAACCAGTCCGTTCTGAACGGTAATGGAAATTTCAAGGGCTTCGGTTGCCGGATCGGTAGACAAGGCCTGATTGACATCGGTTTCAATAGCATTGTCCGGCCGGTCGCTTGAAACCGTTATATTATTAACCACGGAAAGAACACCGTGAACATTTTGGGACAAAGTTGTGGCTTTCCTTTTGGCCAAGAGGTTGGTTGTCGACCCTGAAAGGGTTACCACACCTTCCCCGGTTTCCACTTTAATATTTTCTGAGGGAACAGCTTCACTCGTGGCAAATTGAGCATTAACGGCCTCAGTAATATTGGCATCAGAGGGAACTTCAACCGTATCGGTTGTGCTTTCCCGGCAGCCGGTTAGGGTAAAGAGAACGAGTGCGAGGACCAGTAATACTTTCGGTAATAACGAATGCGAAAAATATTCTTTCGTCTTCATAATAAACACCTGATTATTCCTAATTACCTTACATTTATAAACAATCTAGATACCGCTGAAGTTTATCAATACGATAAGCCTGCAGGCTAAAACAAATTATTTTCTACCTGAACCTTAGACAGAAAGCCTTTGTTCTCATTCATTAAACACACAGCTAAATCAGTATTACCTATTTGGAAAATCAAAAAGAAAACAGTGATTCAAAAAAGTGTCTGGTAACCGGTGTAACAGGGTATATAGGCGGGCGATTGGTGCCCTATCTGCTCGAACGCGGCCATTCTGTGAAAGTGCTATGCCGGGATGCCGGACGCCTGCAGGGCAGAAGGTGGATCAGTGAAGTGGAAGTATGTGAAGCCGATGTACTGGAGCCTGATACTCTCCGGGATGTCATGGGAGATGTGGATGTCGCTTACTATTTGATACATAGCATGAGCGGCAACGAGAATGCAGATTTTCATGAGCGAGACATGAGGGCCGCACGTAACTTCGGTGAAGAAGCTAAAAGACAGAATGTTAAGCGGATCATTTACCTTGGAGGCCTGGGCAGTGCCGAAGATCGGCTCTCTAAGCACCTGAAATCGAGACAGCAGACCGGGCAGACCCTTCGGGAGTCGGGCGTGCCGATTACCGAATTCAGGGCGGCAATTGTTGTAGGTTCCGGGAGCAAGTCTTTCGAGATGATTCGATACCTTACAGAACGCGTTCCGGTTATGATTTGTCCGCGTTGGGTTTACAGCAAGGTGCAGCCTATAGCCATTCGCAATGTGCTGCAGTACCTGGTTACTGCAATAGAGAAGCCGGAAACCGAAAATGAAATTATAGAAATTGGCGGTAAAGACGTCATGACCTATGCGGAAATGATGAAGACCTATGCAAGGGTCAACGGCCTCAAAAGAATTTTGATGCCGGTACCCGTACTGACCCCGCAGCTTTCATCCTACTGGGTTCACTGGATGACACCTATTCCCGCATCCCTGGCGAAACCTCTTATTGAAGGGTTGAAGAACGATGTAGTGGTTCAAAATGAGAAAGCCAAGGATCTGTTCCCTGAAATTGAACCATTCGGTTATGAAAAGGCGGTCCGTCTGGCAATTCAAAGAATTGATACCCAGGATGTGGAAACCACCTGGAATGATGCCTTGCTCAGCAGTAAAGGCGATGAGCGTCCGGTGGTTCTGGAGTCTAAGCAGGGTTTAATTATTGAACGACGAATGCGTACCGTTGATGCCGATGCCGAACGTGTTTTTAAAGTATTTACCGGCCTGGGCGGAGAAAAAGGTTGGCTGGCCTTTGAATGGGCCTGGAAACTTCGCGGCATTCTCGACCGCTTGGTCGGCGGTGTTGGGTTCAGGCGGGGCAGAAGGAGCCCGGAAGAGCTGCGCGTCGGTGATGCGCTCGATTTTTGGAGGGTTGAAGCAATTAAGGAGAATAAACTACTGCGTCTGAGAGCCGAAATGAAAGTTCCCGGAAAGGCCTGGCTGGAATTTCAGGCCCTGCCGGCAGACGGGGAGGAGACCCAACTGGTTCAGACGGCATACTTCGAACCCAAAGGCTTATTCGGACTTTTATATTGGTATGGTCTCTATCCGATCCACTCACTCATATTTTCCAGTATGATTGATCACATTACTCAAGAAATTGAAAAGAAACCGGGCGGATAGACTGATCAGGTTCGGCTCAAAAATTTCTTTTGTTTACGCCGGTGACTAAAGATTGATATGCCTGCAGCGGTAAATACGATTCCAAGGAATGAAGTTATTCCGGTTCCCATCCAGTTGAAAAGCCCTCCGTCGATGATGGCATTTGCCGGATTTTGAGGGTCATAAAGAACTGAAACAACTTCCCCTACGCTGTAAGAAGGAGGATTACTGCCGGAATCATGCCGAAAGATAACCGCCCGGTCGCTGCCGGGCACGGTGAATTCAACCATGGGATAGTAGACATAACTGTCATCGGATCTCGATTCAATAAGCTCTGTTACCTTACCGCTAGCAGCAGCTGCAGTTTCAAGGAATTCAGCTCTTTCCATTCCCAGGTAGATAGAAAGACCGATAGTTGCCAGTCCTACCAGCGTGAATACCGGACCTGCGAATTTTAATCCCTTTGATTTTCTATAGATCTCCCGATTAAGTTCTTCAGAGCTATGAATCCTTATACTTTGTTCCGGGTCCGTCCCTCTTTTCGTTTTCATTTCGGTATTTCGAAATGATTCCTTAAGCTCGTCAATAGAGTTGATGTCCCTTTTCTTCATGGCTTTTCTCACCTGTCTAATAATCAGGTACCCGGCCACAACATAGATCACGGTTGAAAAAACTGAGAAAGTGTACGTGATAATAAAATAGTAGCTTAATGCCAGGCCGACGAGCGCAAATACGAATCCTACCAAAATTGGAACCATAGATTTCAACCGGGCTTCTTTCTTCTCGTAGGAGTATAAAACCTTTACCTCTTCGCCGATTTCGTAAGCAGGCCAGCCTGACCCGGTATTGCCTGTAAAGGTGAGCTTATTGCCCTTGCCGATATATTCGATGACGGGGTAATACATGGGGCCGCCTTCTTTTTTGGAATTGCCTGCCGGTGTTGTGCGCCTTTCGAGGGCAATTACTTTGCCATCCGTTCTATCAAAAAATAACAGGGCATAAAGCTGGCTCCAGATAAGAGCGCCACCTGCTAAAGCGAAAATAACTCCCACCAGTAGTAGAATAATATCCATATATCCCTTTAGTCCCGTTTTTAGGCAAATTAAAAGTATACTAATCTAATTGCCTA
>DATFJD010000139.1:0-7321 GCA_035269475.1 Halalkalibaculum sp. | reverse complement strand
CCGGCACCCAATATTTTTTCCTTTAACTCACCGTATGGAGCATGCCAGAAATGCGACGGCCTTGGTTACGCCTATGATGTAGATCCCGATCTGCTGATGCCAAATAAGGAGCAGACCATTGAAGAGGGAGCCATACGTTTTCTGGGTGAGCCACGCGATATTTTCGCATTCAAACAGCTGGATGCCGTTCTGGATACTTTTGATCTTGATTTTGAGACTCCTTTGGAGAAGTTTCCAGAGGATGCCATGCACGTACTCATGGAAGGCGGCGGCGAGGAGAAGTATAATGTGAACTATGACTTTCGCAATGATAACGTAACGTATAAGCACTCGTTCAAGGGCTTACGGAAAATGATTCGCGAGCAGTACGAAGACAGCAAATCCAGGAAGCAGCGCGACAAGGCGAAAGCCTACATGAGTAAGATAACCTGTCCGGAATGCGGGGGCGGCCGTCTCAATAAAGAGGCACTTTCCTATAAAATTGACGGTTATTCCATTGATGAATTGGTCAACATGGACATCCGCTCTCTTCGAAATACCATTAACAATCTGAACTTAAACGAACGCCAGCAGAAAATAGGAAGCCAGGTTTTAAAAGAGGTCAGAGACCGGGTCGATTTTCTGCTTAATGTGGGCCTGAATTACCTCACGCTCGACCGGGAAGCTCAGAGCCTGAGCGGCGGTGAAGCCCAGCGAATTCGACTGGCTACCCAAATCGGTACCCAGCTGGTCGGTGTGCTGTATATCCTGGATGAACCGAGTATCGGACTGCATCAGCGAGACAATATAAAGCTGATACGTTCGCTTGAAACACTCAGAGACCTGGGCAACAGCGTGATTGTGGTAGAGCATGACCGTGAGACAATAGAGCATGCGGATTACGTATTAGACCTGGGGCCGGGAGCGGGTGAGCACGGCGGGCATATTGTCACCGAAGGCAAACCCGATGAACTCGATCCGGACTCCATGACCGACCGGTTTTTGAAAGACAAAGAGGTTGTTCCCTACCCGGATGAACGCAGGGAAGGCAACGAAAAAAGCGTCAGGCTGCGCGGTACAAGAGGACACAACCTTAAGAACCAGGATGTTGAGATTCCGCTGGGCAAGTTCATTTGCGTTACCGGGGTGAGCGGAAGCGGAAAGAGCTCCTTGATCAACCAGACGCTGGAGCCTATCCTTTCCGGGTATTTTTATAATTCCAAATCCGTACCCCTGCCCTTTGATGAAGTGGAGGGACTGGATAATCTGGACAAGGTGATATCGGTAGATCAAAGTCCTATAGGACGTACCCCGCGTTCCAATCCCGGGACCTATACCAAAGTTTTTGATCATATCCGTTCGCTGTTTGCAGAACTGCCCGAATCGAAAATACGGGGTTATGATCAGGGCCGTTTCTCGTTCAATGTAAAAGGCGGCCGCTGCGAATCCTGTGGAGGGGATGGCGTTCGCAAGATCGAGATGAATTTTCTCCCTGATGTATATGTGACCTGTGAAACCTGTAACGGTCACCGATACAACCGGGAAACGCTGGAGATCTATTATAAAGGCAAGAATATTGCCGATGTGCTAGAAATGTCCATTAAGGAAGCCAGCGAGTTTTTTGATTCGGTGCCTGCAATCAACCGTATTCTTGGCACCTTATGTGATGTAGGCCTTGGATACCTCACTCTCGGGCAATCGAGCACCACCCTTTCGGGAGGAGAGGCCCAGCGAATAAAATTGTCGCGCGAGCTTTCTAAAGTGGGAACCGGAGATACCTTATACATCATGGATGAGCCGACTACCGGCCTCCATTTCCAGGATGTGCGCATGCTGGTAGATGTATGCCAGCAGCTGGTTGACAAAGGGAACACGGTGATTGTGATAGAGCATAATCTTGACCTGATAAAGGCAGCTGACTGGATCATTGATCTCGGGCCTGAAGGCGGCCATGAAGGCGGGGAAATTATAGCGCAAGGTACCCCGGAAGAGGTAGCCGAAATAGACCACAGCTATACCGGCCAGTACCTGAAGCAGGAATTTGAGCGGGAGAAAAAAGCGAAAGTAACCGCCGGGTAGCAGTCAGGCACTTTTTTTAATACGGAATAGCTTGACGGGAAGGGCTGTGAAAAAATTGTTTGTCCTGCAGTGACTTTCTGCCTATTTTCTGCCACTCATGCAAAAACTGCGCTCTCATATCGCTAAAACTTACATCATATCCCTGATATGTGTAGGTATTAGTCTATATATGGCACGTCCTGCTAATGCGCAGCAATCGACCAGGGCTTTTTCAAGCTGGCTTAGCACGATGGTAAGCCAGCAAGACAGTACCCAGCTCGAAGAGGAGCTGGAGAGGTTAAGTGAATCCGGGGCTACGGTTTATAAGCTCATGGAGCATGCTTCTCAGGTTATGAGTAATAATGGGCAAGAGGTTGACTTTCCCTATGCGTCTACCGATGCATCCAACCATATTTACCAGGTTCTGCTGCAGCAGTGGAACCATTTTAATACGGGAAATGGCATGGCCGATGTGCCTCCGCCGGAAATCATAAAACCGCTTGCAAGCATTTCAGTAGAAAAAAGCGGCAAGGTTTCCTTCGATTCTGTCAGCCCGGGACATATTGAAAACACCTTTGTTTCTTACTCAGGCCTTAGCGAAGGTCCGGTTCATTTCACTAAAAGTTTTGAGCCCATGATCACAGGCATAGCTATCGGTGCTCCATAAGCCTTTCTCTCTATCTCCTTACTATTCCGCATTCCGGAATATCTCTATCTCAAGAACTTAAACATCATTTAAAACGTAATTTCCTATGCAAGGTAACGGAACAAAAATTGTATTTATAGCAGTCTTCCTGGGGATATCGATTTTTTATCTCTGGCCAACGGCGGCTTTTTATTTAGAGCAAAATTATATTGAAGACCTTCCCCAGGCTGAACGCGCTCAGTATATGGAGGAAAACAGGGGAAAAATGCAGGAACTCCGGCAAAATTCACTGTCTCTCGGCCTTGACCTGCAGGGCGGGATGCACGTAACAATGGAAGTCGGAACCCCGAAACTGGTTCGCGAACTTGCCGGCGAATATTCCGACACCACGCTGGTCAATGTTATCCAAACTGCCGAAGAGCGTTCGCTAGAAAACGGTACCGACTTCATTGACGAGTTGGTGCAGGTTTTTGAGCAGCGAGACCCCGATGCACGTTTAAGCCGGTATTTCCGCTCAGACACCGAGAATATTACACGCCGATCTACCAACGAAGAAATTCAGGCCTATCTGAAAAAGCAGCGCGACAGTGCTGTCGATCGAGCGATGGAAGTTATCCGGACACGGGTTGACCGTTACGGTGTAAATGAGCCCTCCATACTTAAGCAGGGTAACAGTAGGATTGTTGTTGAGCTGCCCGGAGTCGCCCAGAAAGAGCGGGTTCGAAGCCTGCTAAAAGGTACGGCGCGTCTGGAGTTCAGGCTGGCCGCAGACGCCGATGAGCTGAATGCCTCAAAAGAACAGATCATAGGATATTTTGACCGGCAAGCTGCCGCTTCTGATACGGCGGATACGGTACAGCAGCAGTCCGGCGCCAATGCACTGACCCAGGTGCTGAACCCGAGAGGACGCAGCCAGTACGTATTCGGTTATGCCGCAAGTACAGACACAGCCAGGGTAAACGAACTGATCAGCCGTCCCGAAGTGCAGCGAATGATGCCGCGCAACACCGAGCTTATGTGGGGTGCTGCGCCTTTCCAGGAGCTGCCCGAGCAGGGAGTAGAACTTTACGAACTGATAGGGGTGCGCTCGCAGATTGAAATGACGGGGGATGTGATTGAAGAAGCCACCGTCAACTTCGACCAGGCCACCAACCAGCCCCGCGTGTCCATGAACATGAACAGTGAGGGAGCCCGGCGCTGGTCACGGATTACCGGAGCCAATATCGGCAAGCCTATCGCTATCGTTCTGGATGGATATGTATACTCCTACCCGAATGTAGAAACGAAGATTTCCAGCGGACGTTCTTCCATAACGGGACTTGAAAATGTACAGGAAGCGGAAGACCTTGTGAATATTCTCCTCTCCGGTGCTTTGCCGGCCCCGCTTGAAATTATTGAGGAAAGAACCGTAGGGGCTACACTCGGTGAAGACTCTATTCAGGCCGGTTTCTACTCAACAGCTTTCGGTCTGTTTGTGGTGGCCATATTCATGATTGTGTACTATCGCAGTGGCGGGGCTATTGCCGACCTGGCGCTAATGCTTAACATTCTGTTTATCCTTGGTATCCTCGCGGCTTTCAAAGCCACGCTGACCTTGCCGGGTATCGCCGGTATTGTATTGACTATCGGTATGGCGGTGGATGCCAACGTTCTGATATTCGACCGTATACGTGAGGAACAGCGTGCCGGTAAAACATTGCGGGCTGCAATTGACGGAGGATATTCCAATGCAATGAGTGCTATTGTCGATGCCAACGTCACCACCTTCTTTGTAGGAATTATTCTCTACAGTTTTGGAGTGGGGCCAATCAAAGGTTTTGCCGTAACGTTAATGGCAGGTATCGTTGCATCGTTATTCAGCGCAATTGTGATAACCCGTGTAGTGGTTGATTACCTGACACGTGATAAATCCGCCGACCTGAATTTCGGTTAATCCAGATTTTAACATTGTAAAAATAAGGTATTACTATTATGAGATGGTTTGAAACACCCAGTTTTGATTTTATAAAAGGTCACAAGATAGCCTATTTTATTTCAGGTGCTCTTTTAGTGGCAGCTCTTATCGGTATTGTAGGCAAAGGCCTGCAATACGGTATTGATTTTAGAGGAGGGAAAGAATTTGTTCTCCAGTTCGATCAGCCGGTAGAAGTAACCCAGATACGGAGTTCACTATCCGATCCATTGGGGAGTGCCCCGGAAGTAAAAAAATTCGGTTCCGACCTGGAAATTCTGATTCGTACGGATAATCCGGGTGAGATCAGCACCGTACAGAACATCATTACCTCGACCATGAACGAGGTTTATCCGGAAAATGAGAACATAGTCATCAAGACCGACGTTGTCGGGCCCCGATTTGCCGAAGACTTGAAAAGCGGCGCCTTAAACGCCATTATCTTCGCGCTCATTGTGATCTTTATTTACATCCTGATCCGCTTTAAGAACTGGACCTTTTCACTGGGTGCGGTTGTGGCGCTGTTTCACGATGTACTTATCGTGCTTGGTGTATTTACAATTTTCAACGATATTGCTCCATTCAGCATGCAGATTGACCAGGCGATTATCGCTGCGTTCCTAACGATTGTAGGTTATTCGCTTAATGATACCGTAGTAGTATTCGATCGTATTCGCGAAAATATGATTCAGTACAAAACCATGGACTTTACGGAGATGATTAACAAGAGCCTAAATGACACCTTAAGCCGTACTGTTATTACTTCAGTTACCACCTTGTTTGTGGTAACCGTGCTATTTATCTTTGGCGGAGAAGTCTTGAAAGGATTTTCTTTTGCATTGGTGCTCGGGGTGCTGATAGGTACCTATAGTTCGTTGTTCGTTGCCAGTGCCATTGTGGTTGAACTTCAGCTGAGAAAAGAACAGGCTTCCTAAAATGCTTAACATCTAATTAATCGGGTATAAAGATGAACTTCAATGTCTCGGAGCGTTATAATTGTGTAGTAATAGAGTTTAAGGGAAATGTGATGGGCGGGCCGGATGCGGTCAGCCTTAACGATAAACTTCATGAGCTTATTGAAAAGGATCAGACTAACGTCGTTGTAGATCTCAGCAAAGTTAAGTTTATGAACTCTTCGGGTCTCGGGATGTTGATAGGCGGCCTTACTACTATGCGTAAAGCAGGAGGGGATCTCAGAATCGCCAATGCGACGGATAAAATTGAGAGCCTTCTTGTCATCACCAAGCTGATCACCGTTTTCAAGCATTACAAATCATTAGATGAAGCTGTTGAATCGTATTCAGACGGTGAATCAGAATAAATTAATCAAATTTTAATCAGCGAAAGAGGGGTGTAGTACACCCCTTTTTTTGTGCAGTAATATTGCTATCACTATGTCTATAAGAGTTGTTGTAGGTGCCCAATGGGGAGATGAAGGCAAAGGCAAAATTGTAGATCACCTCAGTAAAGAAGCCGATTACGTGGTTCGTTACCAGGGAGGTGCAAATGCCGGACATACCCTGAAGTTTGACGGAAAAAAAGTAGTCTTACACCTCATTCCATCCGGTATTTTCAATGGCGATGCCAGGTGTATTATCGGTAACGGCGTAGTCATCGATCCCCACGCTCTATTGGATGAGATTGAAAATATTGAATCCATGGGCTTCAACCTTGAGGGGCGGTTATTTATTAGCAACGCGGCCCATATCATCCTGCCTTACCACCAGACACTAGATCAGATTAAGGAGAAACATCGTGGAGATGAGGCTATCGGAACTACGGGACGGGGTATCGGCCCGGCCTACGTGAGCAAGGTGTCGCGAGTAGGCATTCGTGCCGGCGATTTATTTCATCCGGAGGTTCTGAAACAGAAGATTGAAAGCAATCTTGCGGATATCAATAAGGCACTGGAGTTTATCTACGGGGAAGAACCCATGGATCCCAAACCCATCTTGGATAATGCCCTTGAAGCTGCTGATGAACTTTGCCCTTATGTATCAAATACCAGCAATATCCTGCACCAGGCTATAGAGAATAAGGAAAGCATACTGTTGGAAGGAGCCCAGGGCAGCCTGCTGGATATTGACCATGGCACCTATCCTTATGTAACTTCATCTTCTCCTACGTCGGGAGGAGCCTGTACCGGGTCCGGTATACCGCCAACAGCTATTGAAAAGGTAATGGGTATTTCCAAAGCCTACTGTACCCGGGTCGGGAACGGGCCTTTTCCTACCGAACTGCTTGATGAGTCGGGGGAGCTGCTTCGTGAAAAAGGGCAGGAGTTCGGCGCTACGACCGGGCGTCCCCGACGATGCGGGTGGATTGACCTGGTCGCCCTGAAATATGCCGTTCGCACCAACGGCATAAATGAGCTTGCGCTGACAAAAATGGATGTGCTGAATGGTTTTGAAGAGATTAAGCTCTGCACCGGTTATGACATCAATGGAGAGCATACGGATATTTTTTCGCTGGACCTTTCGGATATTGAAGCAGTCAAGCCTGTGTACAAAACCATGTCGGGATGGCAAGAAGATATCAACCTCTGCAGTACGGTTGATGAGCTTCCGGAAGAGGCAAAAAATTACCTCCGATTTGTTCAGGACTACCTTGGTGTTGACCTGAAGATACTTTCCACCGGACCGAATCGTACGGAAACCATCGTGGTTTCCTGATCATATTTCGAGCAA
>DATFJD010000138.1:0-3966 GCA_035269475.1 Halalkalibaculum sp. | reverse complement strand
CTGAAGGAACATTTAGGCCCCTTTCTGTTGTTGCTAGCCTATTATGAAAATAAATTCCAATTACGATGTCATCATAGCCGGTTCAGGAATGGGAGGGATGTCTGCCGCGGCCATGCTGGCAAACGACGGCTATAAGGTTTTGATTCTCGAAGCGGCGCATGTGCCGGGAGGCTGCAGTTCGTCTTTCTACCGCAAAGGATACTGGTTTGAATCGGGTGCCACCACGCTTATCGGTTTTGACCGCCACCAGCCGCTCAGAAAACTGGAATCGGTAACCGGAATTGATATTCCCCGCATTGAACTCCAGCCAAGTATGCAGGTTCATATGTCAGGCGATACGCTTACCCGCTTTAAGGACCCGGCGAAATGGATATCCGAAGCTGAACGGTTTTTTGGAAATGGACCGGCGCAGCAGTCATTCTGGGATCTGGCCCTGAAGATATCGGATGTGGTGTGGCAAGCTTCCGAGAAGAACTCCTTCTTTCCGCCGCAATCGCTTAAAGATTGGCTCAAACTGCCTTTGAATAACGATATGGCTCACGTGTGGGTTCTCCCGTACGCTCTTGGATCTGTTGAAGATGTGATGAATAGCCATGGCTTGAATTCGCCGGAGTTTCGAAGGTTTGTGGATGAGCAGTTGATGATTACCGCACAGTCTACTGCAGAGGATACCCCGTTTCTTTTCGGGGCTCCGGCACTAACCTATACCAACTACTCGAATTATTATGTACCCGGCGGACTAATAAATATGGTAGAGCGGATAGCAGACTTTGTAAAACAGAAGGGTGGGGCGTTGCATACCCGCGAGCCGGTGGAAAAAATCATGAGAGAGGATGGTGCCTACAAGGTTTTCACACCCAAAGGAGTGTATACCGCACCTGTGGCAGTTTCTAATCTGCCTGTTTGGAATATGGAAGACATTACTTCTGCTGAAATGAAAGAGTACTTCCGTAAGGAATCAGAAAAGTTCAGCGAAGCCTGGGGGGCCTTTACGCTGGGTTTAGTCACCAATGACACCTACCCGGATGAACTTCCCCTGCATCACCAGCTGCACTTGCCGGAAGGAGAGCTGATACCCTATACCGGCTCCAATTCCGTATTTGTTTCTATGTCTCATGCCGATGATGATACCCGGTCAAAAAACGGCAACAGGGTATTGAATGTCTCATGCCATACAGAAACGGACAGCTGGTTTTCTATGAATGGCAGCTATGAAAAGCGCAAAAAAGAGGTGGAGAGCAGGATCATAGAACACCTCAAAAAAACATTGCCGGGATTTGGGAAGGCTGAAATAATCAATGTATTTTCGGGTACCCCGGTAACCTGGCAAAACTGGGTTTACAGAAAAAAGGGAAGGGTGGGCGGTATACCGCAAAGCATGGCTCGCTCGCTGCTTGACTGGACCCCGGCGAGCCCCCCGTTCAGAGGACTTTACCTATGCGGTGACACGGTTTTTCCGGGTCAGGGAATTCCGGGCGTAACATTAAGCGGGATAAACGTATATTATAGAGTAAGAGAAAATCATAAATAAATAATCGACCATTTGAATTATCAATCAGACAATTACAGCCCTAACACACAATTTTCCGTATTCCCCCCGGCCGTAAAGCATCTGTTAATAATAAACGGAATATTTTTTGTCGGACTCAGCACACCGGGAGTGGACCAAATGCTTTTTGAGTACGGCGCACTTTGGCCTATTGGATCCGGTTTATTTCAGCCATGGCAGCTGGTTTCTTACATGTTTCTCCATGGCGGTTTCGGGCACATATTTTTCAATCTTTTTGCACTTTGGATGTTCGGGCAGTCAATTGAAAACTACTGGGGCACCAAAAGGTTTACCGTTTTCTACTTTCTCACCGGGATAGGAGCAGCTATACTTCATATGTTTATCGGGGGTGGCGGTGCGCCTACCATTGGAGCTTCCGGGGCTGTTTACGGTATACTGCTGGCATTCGGCATGATGTTCCCGAACAGGGAAATTATGCTGCTGTTTCCACCCATACCCATAAAGGCCAAGTATTTTGTAGCTCTATTCGGGGTCATTGAACTGATCAGCGGCATCAGCCGCACCGACAGCGGAGTGGCACACTTTGCACACCTTGGAGGTATGCTGGTAGGATTTATACTTATTAAATACTGGGGTATAAAAGGGGAAGAATATTACTAAATGCGGAAATGATTAGCCACGCGGCATCGTTTTAGGTACACAAGCAAGACATCACCGTAAAGATATGTATAACGAATCATTTGGAAGTTCTGTGAAACGCGGATTTATGGGCCTGCCCATTGCAATCCGCACTATTATTGGGTTGAACCTGGTAGTTTACCTTATTCAGGTATTCGGGCAGGTATTCGGAGGATCTGCCTTCAGCAATATGCTGATCGGTGCTTTTGCCTTTTATCCCGAATTGCTGACAACGGTATTCCAGCCGTGGCGACTGTTTACCTATATGTTCTTGCATGCCGGTGCCTGGCACCTGGTTTTCAATATGCTTTGGTTGTGGTGGATGGGCCGTTCTGTTGAGGAAACGCTCGGCCCCCGATCTTTTACGGTGATATACCTGGGGTCCGGTATCGGAGGCGCCCTGCTGGATGTGTTTTTTGCCCAGTTCCTGGGTATCAATTATGTTATCGGTGCCTCGGGCGCGGTATTTGGCATTATGGTGGCTTTTGCCGTCTTGTATCCCAGAATGCCCATACACCTGTTCCTGCTGCCTCCGGTTGAGGCGCGCTATGTAGTTGCCGGTCTTATCGCCTTAAACCTGCTGGCATTGGGCGGTGACAGTAATGTGGCTCACATTGTTCACCTGGGCGGTGCCGGAATCGGCTACCTGCTGATGAAAGCAAGGCAGGGCGGTTTCAACCTGGGGGGCGTGATTCAGCCGCTTGAGAATATTTGGCTGGAGCTTAAGGGAGCCTATAAAAAGAAAGAGTCGGCTCCGGGGAATAAGGATATGTATTCGGTATCGGACGTAGAAATTATTGAGGAGGTTGAGCAGTCGGAGCTCGATGATATTCTGGAAAAAATATCGGAAAAAGGATACGACGCCCTCACAAAAGAGGAGAAGAAAAAATTATTTGAATTGAGCAAAAAGAATTGAGTATAAAAGTGAATGATTGATGCTTGGTTTTGAATTAGTATAATTCAGAATTTAACACTCTACCGAAGGGATGCCTTCGGCAAAAAATTAACATTATCAGTATGTCTAATATCAAAAGACGCAAGTCCATACAAGTAATGGTCGGTAACGTACCGGTGGGTGGCGGTGCCCCTATTGTGGTACAGTCTATGACCAACACCGATACGGCCGATATTGAAGCAACAGTAGAACAGATTAAGCATTTGAATGAGGCTGGATCTGAAATTGTTCGCATTACGGTAAATCACAAGGAGGCTGCCAAAGCGGTTCCGCATATAAAAGAACAGCTGGTGAATGATGGCTATGACGTACCTATTGTAGGAGACTTTCATTATAACGGCCATGTGCTGCTGACCGAGTTTCCCGAGGCTGCCAAAGCACTTGCCAAGTTTCGTATTAATCCGGGCAATGTAGGCACCAAGACCCGGGACGAGAACTTCTGCACCATTGTTGAACAGGCTATTAAATACGACAAACCGGTACGGATCGGGGTAAACTGGGGCTCGCTGGACCAGCAGTTACTCGCTGATAAAATGGACGCCAACAGTAAGCTGGAAAATCCCAAGTCTTCCAAGCAGGTTATGCTTGACACCATGGTGGAAAGTGCCAAAAGATCGGCAGAATTGGCCGAAAACGTGGGGCTGGCCTCTAACAAGATTGTTATCAGCTGTAAAATGTCGCATGTGCAGGATGTAGTCACGGTGTATGAAAGAATAGCTGAAATATGCGATTACCCGCTTCATGTCGGGCTAACTGAGGCAGGCATGGGCATGAAGGGTATTGTGGCCAGTTCATCTGCGCTGTCAGTTCTGCTTCAGCAGGG
>DATFJD010000137.1:0-3369 GCA_035269475.1 Halalkalibaculum sp. | reverse complement strand
CCCAGATCGGTATTCCTCATAAACTGCAGCTGCTCGTAAACGACGATAGTGCCTAACAAAAGAACAATGGATATAGCGAACTGAAAGAAAACCAAGGCATTTCGAAAGTTACTGTTGCTCATATCTCCCGAATGCAGTTGTCCTTTTAACACTTTTACCGTGTCTATTCCTGTGAGATAAAAAGCAGGTATAATACCGGCCATTAATCCGAAAACGACTCCTGCTACCGCTATTAATGCCAATTCATTCCAACCCGGAATTACGCTCTCAATGAGCTGCAGGCCCGTGTATTCATAAAACTGCGCAAGAAATATTTCTCCAAGTCCAAAAGCGAGTATAAGTGCTAATACCGAAACAAGGACAGATTCCAGTATAAACTGCATAATCAATGCACTTCGACCCGATCCTAATGTTTTCCTAACACCGACCTCCCTTGCTCTTATGGAGGATCTTGCTGTCGTTATATTGACAAAATTAATCCCCGCTATTGCAACAATAAGTACTGCAATTGCACTGAAAATATTTACATTACTTTCGCTTCCCCCGGGGGTGGGTTCAAATTTTAAATTGGATTTCAGATAGATATCAGTAATCGGCATTGCGATAAACTGATAGGCCCCATCACTCTTAACCCACTCTTCAAAGGGTGCATTGATAGGAAGACTTGCGTATACCTCTGTTTTGATCAATTCCATGAGCCGCGAATCCAGTTGCTTTTCGGAAATACCTTTTTTGAGGAGCACATAGTTATACACACTTGCCGATAGCCAGTTAGTATTGCTTCGGTACTGATAGCGCAGCCAGATATCGACTTGCATATGTGAGCGATTAGTTCCTTTATCAACTACACCGGTTACGGTATAGGGTGTTTTTTCACTTCCTATCTCTATGGTTCTACCTACTGCCTGACTACCACCGAAATATTTGTATGCTACAGCACGTGTTAATACTGCGGCATTGGGATGATCTAAGGCTGAAGAAGGGTCACCGTCTATGAACCGGTAAGAGAACACATCAAAAAATGTGCTATCGGCAAAAGAAACATTACTTTCTGAATACTGCCGGTCATTTATATAAACTTCCCGGGTACTCGAGCCGGTAAGCATGGCCGTCTGTTCTACTTCGGGAAAATCTTCGGCGTATTGAGAAAACTGGCTAGGCCCTACAGCCATATCCCCAACATTCATAAAGTCCACGCCTACACGGTAAATACGATCAGCGTTATCAAAATGCCGGTCATAGCTCCATTCCTGGTAAACCCATAAACCGATAACCAGCGAAGCCGCAAAAGCAATGGCCAGTCCAAACAGGTTTATGAAAGAGTAAGAAAAATTCTTCCGTATATTCCGAAAAGCAATTTTTATGTAGTTGTATAGCATGTTATTCCAGTTAACAGTTATCACTAAGCAGTAAACAGTGGATAGCCTGAAATTTGATAACTGATCACTGTATACTGTTCATTGTAATCATTCGCTTTTTAAACTTTCTGCCGGGTTCATATTTGCAGCTTTAACCGTATTGTAACTGATAGTCAGCATCGCAATAGAAACAGCAGCCACACCCGCTCCCAGGAAGATAAATACGCTGATATCTGTGCTATAGGCAAAACTGTTCAGCCATTGGGTTAATAGCACATAAGCGAGAGGCGCGGCAATCACAAAACCGGCGAGTGTCAGCTTTAAAAACTCACCTGACAGATTGGTAATAATGCCAAAAGTACTGGCGCCCAAAACCTTACGGATGCCAATTTCCTTTCTCCGCTGCAGTATGGTATACGAGGCCAAACCAAGTAAACCCATGCATGCAATCAAGATCGTAAGGTAGGTGAAGTAGCGAAGCATTGATCCTATTACTTCTTCCGTAGTGTATTCATTGGCTATGTCTTCTTCTAAAAAGTAGTACCCCACCGGTAGTCCGGCATTATAAGGTTTTACTAATTCGGCAACCTCTCCTGCCGAAGCAGATAAATCGGCAGCATTCAAATTCATGGCTAGCCTGGTGAAATTATCCGGCCGATACTGCAGGATAAGAGGACGTATGCTTTGATGCAGCGTTTCAAAGTGAAAATCTTCAACCATCCCGACAACACTTTTTTCAATGGTCTCATCTCCCGATTTTACAGATATAGTTTTGCCAATAGCATGCTCCCATCCAAATTTTTTGGCAGCGGCCTCATTTATGATATAGGCTGATGTCGAATCGGATGATAGCTCGGAACTGAAATTTCTTCCGGCCAGCAATTCAATGTCAAATAGCGGTAAATAACTCGCATCAATACTGTAATAATTTACCAGCAAGCCGTCCTCCTCATACTGGCCTTCAGGTCTAAAGTTCGAAATGGAACCGCTTTCCTCGCCTGGAATATTAGATGCAAGAGAAGAGCTGCTCACTTCCGACTTTCTCCCCAGCTCTTGTTTGAGTGTTTTCATGGATTCATAATCCATTTCAGAGGGCAGGCTCAATATCATCATATTACTGGTTTTAAAACCCAGGTCTTTTGAATGAAGGAACTCTATCTGGTTGTCAGCAATCCAGGAACCGATGATTAGAAAAATAGCAGCAGAGAACTGGGCTACAACCAGGCTTGACCTAAGCCAAGCCCTGCTCTTACCGGTAGATTTACTTCCTTTCAAAACAAGTGCCGGGCGGAAAGAAGAAAGATAAAATGCAGGGTAACCGCCTGCGAGCACGCTTACAAGCAGTACCAGTACAGCAATAGAAATCAAGTAAAAGGTATTTTCAAAGTACTGGGCCTGCACATTCCATTCGGCCAAATCATTAAACCATGGCAAAGCAAACTCAACAAACGCAAGAGCGAAGCAAAGAGCAAGCAGAACCATTAAAAAAGCCTCTGCTAAAAACTGAAATATCAGCTGTCTTCTGCCTGCACCCAGTGCTTTACGCATGCCTACTTCTCGTGCACGCTCCAGGCTTTTGGCAGTTGCCAGGTTTATAAAGTTGATACAGGCTATGACCAGAATTAAAAATGCAATGGCTGAAAAAATATAGATATAGGCAATATCCAGACTATCGCCGTGCTCGGCAAATAGGTTTGAGCCCAGATAAATGTCTTCCAGGTTTTGCAAATGCGGCTGATATTTCTCTAATCCTTCCGTCCCAAACTGCTTTTTAATAAAGCCTTGCAACTTTGCTTCAACCGTTTGAATGTCAGCATCTTCTTTGAGCAGCAGATAGGTATGTAAATTATGGGATTTCCAATTGTTAAGGTTGGGATAGGTTTCCTCTGTTAAAGAGGAAAAGGGTACAAACATATTGAATGTTAGGCTCGACTGATCCGGCAGTTTCTTTAGTACGCCGGTCACCTCGTGAGGGATATCGTCAATCATCAAGATTTCACCTACCGGGTTT
>DATFJD010000136.1:0-2442 GCA_035269475.1 Halalkalibaculum sp. | reverse complement strand
TTAAAGATTTAGCAATCTATGAAAACGAGTAATAGTTGCATTCAATACATAAGAGTCACAAAAGGGCCATTTGTAACAGATTACTTTAAATTTTAATAATGCCGTTACCAATGTGGGAAAAGATAATCCAACATATTTATTGTATGTACAAACAAAATTATGTTGAAGAAGGATTGGCCTCGGTACTCCCGCTTTCATAAAAAGATAAGCCTATATCCCCGGGTCAATTCCATTGATGCCCAAGCTGGGTTAATAACGCTACACACTACCAAGGTTGCGCAACCTTGGAGGTCTGTTACATTTTATCGGTATGCAATTATTCCCAATTCAACGCTTCTCAATTTTCTATCAGCATGACGCTGATTACCTCATCCTGGCGGGTGCGGATTCTCTGATAAACCTCATCAGAGGGTTTGGAATCGAGCTGTATGGTGCAGCAGGCTGTCTTCTTGCCTTCAAAAATCACGTTCTCCAGCTCCTGGGCATTGATATCCGCGGTTTTTAGCTCGCTCATCACGTTGGCAATGACCCCGGGCTTGTCATAGTGGCGAACCACCAGCTTCCAGGGGGCCTCGGTCTGCTCACACCGGTTCAGCCAGTTCCGGACCTTGCCTTCTTTTAGATAACCCCTGACGATATCAACGGCATCGGATGCCACCGCCATCTGCGCCTGCCGGGTGCTTGCCCCGATATGGTGACTCACATATACCCCATCCAGCTCTCTAAAGCGACTATCGACTTCTCCCTGCTTCACCTCAGGCTCGTCACTAAAAACGTCCAGCCCCGCTTTGAGGCGTCCATTCTTTAACTCATCATGCAGTGCATCCTCATCCACCACCCCGGCACGCGAGGTGTTGATAAAGTACGCACCGTCTTTCAGCGATGAGAGCACATTTTTTGAGATGATGCCTTTCGTATCGGGAGTCATTGCCAGGTGCACGGTGAGGATATCACAATGTTCAGCCACCTCCTGTACACTTTCCGCATAGCCAATCTTCATCTCCTTGGCTTTTTCAGGAGTCAGTGAGCGCGACCACGCGATGATATTGAGTCCAAAGGCTTTGGCTCTTTTGATCACTTCCTGACCAATTTGCCCGACCCCGACTACGCCCAGGGTTTTCCCGTACAATCCGTCGGCCTTGGCGTACCGGGTTTTGTTCCACCGGCCCTTTCGAAAATCAATCACGTTATCCGGCAGGGAACGGTCCAGCGACAGGATCAGGCCCATGGTAAGTTCGGCAACCGCAATGGAGTTTTGTCCCGGACAGTTGGCGACATAGATCCCGAAATTGCTGGCCGCCTCGATGTCGATGGTATTTACTCCCGCCCCGGCGCGAATGATGAGCATGAGCTGCGGGCTGTTTTTAATGCACCTTTCACTTACAACCGTTGAGCGGACGATGAGAACACCGGCATCGTCCAAGCCCTTGTCGAGGTCTTCCTGGCCGGCGGTGGGATTGAAGCTAACATCCACTCCGATTTCCTTTAGTTCGTCAATGGCTTCTTCCGGCAGTTTATCGGCAACGAATACTTCCATGAGTTATCCCTTAATTTAGATTAAAAAAACTTGTTGAAGCTGACCCTAAACGCCTGGCCATCCTCGAATCGGCATGTAACGTTCAACTTAGTAAATTCACTCAACATTCTGGAGCATTTAGCTTAAAAATATAAGCATTCCAATGCCTTTCAAACCCCGGGATGTCCTTGAAATTCGTAAGGAAGCCTGGTGGTTTTGCTATGACCCAAAATTGCATAAGGGAATTGCAATTAATCCTTAAAAATCAGTACCATAGAGATTGGATGGCGATTGAAAATTAGCGGGTAAGTGTAAATATAATCAACAACACAACCGGAGGTAGGGAGATATGAAAAACAAAGTAAAGATTCACGACGGGATTGTCGGTACCATCTATCTGATCAGCATCGTTCTTGGGGCAACTGTAGCCATGCCCTGGCTGTACCTGGCCGGCGCGGTAGCTGTTCTGCAGATCATGAGTTCTTTTACCGGTTTTTGTCCGGTATACTTCATTCTAAACAAGATGATGCCGGAAACGGAGGCGGAGACGACGGAGACGGGGATGTATTGATTTCTGAATTTACGGCTGGTTATCTGGTATAGCGAGTGAGTTGATTCAGAGTTATAGTTTTTTATTTAGTCATGGCATTGTTCATTTTTGAATGGCCATCCGCCGGCGGGCGGCCCAGCAAGCTGGAAACCAATGCCACAGGCATCCCTACGGGGAAAGCCACCTGGAGTATTGAGATATTGTCTTGGCTATAGTCATTCGAAAGATTGTGCTCTTCCTATCTCAGTGTTTTTACAATTGTCTTTCCCGCAATACCCCCAGATAGGGTCATCCCTGCGTAGGCAGGGATCTCTTAAAGTTGACCGGCTGATTATTTGGTATAGCGAGTGAGTTGATTCAGAGTTATAGTTTTTTA
>DATFJD010000135.1:0-2011 GCA_035269475.1 Halalkalibaculum sp. | reverse complement strand
AAAAAATATCTTTACCTGGTAAGCTACTGGATAAATGATGACAGCGAAGGCAAAGAGCGCTCCATGGAACTTACCGACAAGGTCACCGCTTTTATTCAAGAAGTGATGTACAATTCGGTAGCCGACAAAGGGTTCGATCTGTTGAAGTTCCTTCTGTCAAATACAAAAATAAACTGTTCCAACCCTATCTGGGATAAAATATCATCTAAAATTGAAATACGGTAAGCATGAGCGAAGATTTTCCATCTACAAAATTTGACCGCGGTAAAATATTTGCGAAAACCGGGTTAAAGCTGGGTACCAACTATGCCAAGCGATACCTGAAAAAATCGGTTGGTAAATCAGAAAGTAAAGACGAGACACGCGAATTTCATTCCGCCAATGCGAAGCAGGTGTTTAATGAGTTTACCAAACTACGCGGTACTGCTTTAAAAATCGCGCAATCACTGAGTATGGACCAGGGCATGCTCCCGGATGAGTTTGCCGATGTAATGAGCCAGGCACAGTACAGCGTGCCCCCCATCAATAAGGCCCTGGCTCGCTCATTAATTAAAAAAGAACTCGGTGACTACCCGGAGAACGTTTTTCAATCCTTTAGCAGCGAGGCCATCGCGGCTGCTTCTATCGGACAGGTGCACCGGGCCACACTCAAGAGCGGCGAAGAGGTAGCCGTGAAAATTCAGTACCCGAATGTGCGGAATACCATTGAATCGGATTTGGGACTGGCGAAGACCTTACTTAAGCGTTTTATCAAAAAAGGAGCAGATCTGGATGAGTATTTTGATGAGGTAAAAAAGACCCTGCTTGAGGAGACAGACTATCGACAAGAGGGCGAGTATATTGAACACTTCCATGATCGGTTTTCTGACGGCAAGTACGTGACTCCTACCTGGCATGAAGGGCTCTCTACGCAAAAAGTGCTGACCATGAGCTTCATCAAAGGCCGGCATCTCAAGGAGTTTTTAAGTGAAAACCCCTCGCAGGATGAACGGGATCATTACGGTCAGCTGCTATGGGATTTCTTTCATGACCAGGTAGAACAGCGGAATTTTATCCATGCCGACACACACCCCGGAAACTTTCTCTTTATGGAAGAAGGCAGCCTGGGTGTGATTGATTTCGGCTGCGTTAAGAAATTCCCCGAATCCTTCACACGCAAGTACATGCAGCTGCTGCCTACTCATCTTGAACAAGATGAAGATGAGATTCGAAGACTTTATATGGAACTGGGCATTATTAAATCCGACCCTGATGATCCGAAGAAGGAAGAGAAATTTTTCAGTTTTTGCAAAAATTACGGAAATACCTTTGCCAAGCCTTACAAGGCTGATGAGTTTGATTTCGGAGATCCCGGATTTAAGAAAAAAATCAACAGTTTTGCCAAACAGCCGCCCATTATGAACGAGCCTCGGGGTAACAAGAACTTCATCTACAGTACCAAGGTGCATTTAGGGCTGTACAGCTTATTGATGAAGCTGGAAGCAAGGGTTGATACGCGTCGCAGCAAAGAAATTACCGGAAAGGTACTAGGTGAGATGGAAAATTGATTAACGTGAGTTCGAAAGAGTTTCATACAGGTTTCTTAATCGAACTAAGCTTACCGCAAGGAACGCAATGATTACGCAAGGGACGCTGGACTTAGTCTACCACAGTACCAGTGGCTTTAATGATGAGTGCCAGCACAACCATCTCCTTGTTTCCGAAAGTCATTTTTGGGCAAAGTCTTCTTTAGTGATTTTTAGTCCGAACTCACGTTAAATAAGATGTAGGCCAATTCGGAAGTGGCCTACATCAATATTTTTTACGAATACAACTAGTTGCCTATGCTGTTCAAGTACTTATAGAAGTCACTATCGGTGGATAGTATTATGGAAGTCTGATTATCAAAGACGTTCTGATAGGCCTCCATGGAGCGGATGAAGCTATAAAGTTCGCGGGAAGCGCTGCTTTGATCGTATGCATTGGCATAAATATTGGCAGCTTCTGCATCAGCCCGCCCTTTTATTTCCTG
>DATFJD010000134.1:0-2618 GCA_035269475.1 Halalkalibaculum sp. | reverse complement strand
ACCCACATATAGAACACGCCAACCCCCGGAGGTATTGAAATTATAGTCCGGTATGTATGTGTTTGACGATGCCCCACCCCCAAGTTCTGACGGATAAAAAATACAATTTTTGGATAAGAAAGCCATATCCTTGATATAATTATCATCATCACCAAACCCAGGTGCATGCCCCGTATTTATGTAATTTGTTACTGTGTCATCATCAAAGTTTTCAGGATCGTTGCAGACATAGACTTTGCAATCTCCAGTTGTATTGTCTATGTTTATACCGTCCAAAAACTGCCAAAGACCACCGAAAACGTTTTCAATGCCACGATAACTATTAGCTACATACTCATCAGCATCGATAGCACCTGACAAGTCGGAATCATCTCCGGTTAAGTCAGCTAAAATACTTCCGGATGAGTTACCGAGACTAAGAGTTCTACCTGCCTTGCGAGTGTATGCATAATCAAAATCGGAAGCCTCAGTATATCCAGGTAACACCTCTTGAGAGTTCCATGTTTTGAATTCAGTTAGGAACAGCATCCATACAATTTCATGTAGCCCCCATGAATAATGAAAGAAGCCTGATTCTTGTTGTGCTCTGAACTGTGCCCGTGTTCTATTTGAAAATGGATTTGGGTAAGGATTAGTAGAGTATGCAGATGTGTCCTTGATTGCACTAATTGAATCAGCGTCTAAAGCATCGGTAGCAGCAACGCCTTGAAATGCCCCTATATATCGATAATCATCATCCTTGAATGCTGGTGGAACCCATGAAGCATTATCTTTAAAAACAAAGGGATTTCGGCTGATTAGACAGTATCTGTAATCACCATCTTTAAAAGCCAATGTATTAAATCTTGGGATCTGCACCATAACCTGCCCTGCTGATCCATCCAGCGTAGCAGTTGTTCCATCGAAAAGCTTGGTAGAATCGCTTGGATCTAATTCAGTAAAGTCACCAGTAGTTGTAAGCAGCCCTCGTTTCATCTCTTCTTGTATGGGCATGGTTGTATAATCCGATTCAACAAACAGATCCCCTATAACAATACCCGGGGTCATTACATCATTGGCATAATCCCAACGAATGCCGTAGATGGAATTATTGGGTATGATTGATTTTAACGCACCCTGTATGATTTCCTTGTAGCTCATTACATAACCTCGCTAATATCATTTTCAATTGCTGTTTTGATATCATTCTCAAGCGTCGCATATCCCACAAACTCAAAGTCTGACCGGCAAGCACCGGGTTCATCCTGCAATTTCCAGTCAACATAATTTTTAGTAAACTCGATTAAAAGTACGTTTACGATTCTGCTGTCAGATAATGTAATTTCCATGACTATTTTCCTTATATGAGGGTGTATTTAATAGTGGTTTTAATTGATCCGGTATAGGTTTCAGACGGCGTAATAACAAGTTGTAGATTCGTTCCGTCGTGGCCCCTGTTAGCAGGGCTGGAAACGTCCAGGTCTTCAACAAGCGCAGTAGCTTCAACATACCGATCAGTGTCGGATTGATCCCCAAGAGTTATATTTACACCGGTTGTCTCGGTTTCAAACCGAATCCATTCAATACGGATCTTATCACTTGGAAAGATATCTTCATTGATGCCGGAAACATATTGACCTGCACTGGATGCGGACCAGGTGTTAGTCCATTCGATGAAGCCTTCTTTTTGCGGTCTGATCAGAGATGTGCCTTCTGCCGGTAGCTTTGCGTGATGTCCGTTTGCTGCATCGAGCCATTGACCTGGGGAGAGCTGGATGTTTTCCGGTTCGAGACGGAGGGTGGTGCCTGCTTTTACTATTGAAAAATTAGATACTACAGTGTTTTCAGTAATAAATTTAATACAAATAACGCCAGTAGAAGGCAGAAGAAGATTTGATATTGTATTTGTACCAACTTCTAAATCTCTTGCATCTAATGATGTCTCCCAGGAATCATCCAAATATAAAAGATACTGCCCCCCAACAGAACAATCAAACGTTATTGAAACGTTCTTATTAGCTATGTCAGATGCTACTTCCGTTGTCGTAAAGATAACTCTGTTATCGTTTACAGTGTCAGCAGTATCAACAGTAATTGTGCCAGTAGGAGATTCTGTTAAGTTTACTCCACCAGCCAACGAATCATATATCTCCGTCATACTCCCATCACGATCCTCATACGCCACACCGTTATAATACAAATCCTTTACCTGATCTGCATTGAGGGCGTAGTTGTAGGTGTATGCTGCGAGGGTGTTGGAGGCTGTGCGGGTACCAGAATACCCTGATACATACAGTGGAGTGTTATCGTCAATCGAACCTGTAATAGACGAAAAATCTAAAACATTCCCAAAAGTATTCCCATCTACATATAAGATTCCCTCGCCTGAACTGCGACTAATCGTGACCACAACCATGACAACAGAATTATTTTTGAAATTCACCCTGTCATTGTTAAAGACCTCTATAAGCATATTCCCTAAAGTATCTCGTAAAAACAGCCTAAATTTTCCTTTTTCTGCATCATCACTTAGATAAAAATCAAAACCATTTGAATCTCGTTTTCTCATAAATCGAGTTACTCTATCATTATTTACAGTTTCCCAATCAGGCAAACTCCCAACCCAAACCAACGTAAAA
>DATFJD010000133.1:0-3651 GCA_035269475.1 Halalkalibaculum sp. | reverse complement strand
TGCCAGGTCGTCCCAGAAACCGGGGTATGAAATGTCAGTGCATTTTGCTCCTGTTACCAATGAAGGCCCTGAGCTTTTTAAGGCAAGTACAGCAGCCGACATGGCAATGCGATGGTCGTGATAGCTGTTATAGGAAGCGGGCTGCGGAATAAACTCAGGGTCCCCGTGTATCTCCAGTCCGTCCTCCAGCTCTTTAAAATCTGCGCCGGCTTTCTGCAGCATCTCAGCCATGGCCGACAGGCGGTCGGTCTCTTTATGCCTGAGTTCTTCCGCACCCCGGATGTGCGACGTCCCATCCGCAAATAACATGGAAACTGCCAGGATCGGAATTTCATCGATGCAGTTCGGCACAGTATCTTCGGTGATGGTAACCGGTTGCAGGGTACTTCCTGTCACCGAAAGATCGGCAAAGGGTTCAACCGCTTTGCGATTCTCATTTTCAATAGAAATATCGGCACCCATCTGCTGCAGTATTTGCAGTGCCGCAATCCGGCTGGGATTAACACCCACTTTAGCCAGCCTGATAGTCGCCCCGGAGTGCAGGCTGCCGGCCACAAGCCAGAAGGCTGCCGCCGAAAAATCGTTAGGGATCCGGTAACTCTGTGGAGGAATTGCGATGGATGAACTGCTGCTGATAATTGTCCGGTCTCCTTTTTGCTCAACCGGCAGTTTCAGCAGGCGCTCGGTGTGGTCCCGGCTGGGTAGGGTTTCAATGACCTCGGTAGATTCCTCTCCGAACAGCCCGGCTAACAGTACGCATGATTTAAGCTGCGCACTCGGTATCGGGAGCTCAAAATGCAGCGCCTTCACCGGGTTTTCTCTTCTGATTTTTAAGGGGGCATAGTTTCCATCCCTTCCGCTCACCTCAATGCCCATGGCTCTCAAGGGATCAATTATGCGCTTCATGGTACGGGCAGAGAGCGAATCATCCCCGGTAAGCGTGCCCTTTACCCCGGCTCCTCCTACAATACCGCTGAGCAGGCGCATGGTCGTGCCGGAGTTCCCGCAATCGAGCGGTTGTTCCGGATCTTTAAAACCGAATCTTCCTACACCGCTTATGCTGATCTCCTGCCCCTCTCCTTCTATTTCAACACCAAGCTGTTGCAGGCAAGACAGCGTACTTTGCGGGTCGGCAGCTAAAGAAAAGTTGCTTATCTGAGAGGTACCATCATGCAAGGCCGCAAACATGGCCGCCCGGTGGGATATGGATTTATCAGGAGGCAGCTCAACAGTCCCTTCCAGCTTTTTGGCCGGACGTACTTTCTTATCTATGCTCATCTATGAACCCGAGTCTAACAGTCTTTGGGCTTTCCTGGCTTCTTCGGTACCCGGGTAATTTTTTACTATCTCATTCAGCGTGTTACGCGCTTCCCCCCTGTTACCCAGCTGAATATAACATTCGGCACTTCTAAGCATGGATTTGGATACCCAGTCATCGTAGGCACGGTACAGCACTTTCACGTTTGAATACGCTTCGAGAGCCTGGTTGAATTGCTGCTGCTCCTGTTCCACAACGCCAAGCAGGTACTGCGCTTCCGCACCGATTTCAGTGGTATTAGACTCGGCGACTAAATTCAGGCGGTCTGCAGCCTCATCGTAATTTCCGTTTTCCAGAGCTACCCTTCCCAGCCCGACTCTTGCCGGATCAAAACTTCCGTTTATATTCAAAGCCGATTCATACTGGCTTTTGGCTTCAGAAACATTATCCATGGCCAGCTGGGCATTACCCATACCGATATAGGCTTCAAGGCGATATCCCTGTGCCTGCTCACCCAGCTGCTTGAAGTAATCAACCGACTGCCGGTACTGCCCCTGGTTATAACTCAGCCTGCCGAGGGCCGCCAGCGAAGGCGCCGCACGCTCGGACTGGGGATAGCTGTCCACGATGAGGTTGTAGGTTTCCATTGCCTGGTCAATTTGCCCGGTCTGCTCATAGGCATTGGCCAGGCTGAACTGGGCCTCCGGCAGCAGCTGCTGGTTGTTCGTAATTCTGATATACTGCCTGAGCTCATCTATAGCACTTTCATAGTCGCCGGACTGCAAGAGAGTCTCAGCTTGTCGATATCTCAGGCGATCTGCCGTAGTGGTCTGTGGATTGTCATCCAGAAAATCTTCAAGAACCGCTGAACTGGAATCGGTTTTTCCGGCAGAAAGCTGTGCATACTGAATTCCGTTCACCGCCTCAATGATATAATCACTCCGCGGGTACTTCTCCATGACGGTTTTATAAGCTCCAATCGCCTCCTGATACTCACCCGAATTGTAATAGGCATCCCCGATATTATACTGCGAACGGGCCGCCCAGGATGTGTTCGGATACTTGTTGATTACGGTCTGAAACTCCTCAATGGCCTGGGTATAGTTGCCTGAATTGAGATAGATATAGGCAATATTATATTGAGCCTGCTCCTTGAGGCGGCTGTAGGGGTAAATGCGCAGAAATTTCCGGAATGTTGTCACTGCTTCATAGGTATTCTCGGCACGATAGTAGGAGTTGGCAATCTGGAACATGGCATAATCTCCGCCGGGCTCCGCTCCTATTGCCTCCTGATAGGTTTTGATGGCACCTTCGTAGTCGCCAACCGCATAATACGAATCGCCAAGCCTCAGGCGCGTGTCCGTATCGTAAGGGAAGAGGGCAATTTCAGGCGGTTCATAATTATCCAGAAACTCCTTGAGCGGTGAGATTGCTTTATCGAATGAACCCATCTGAAAATAGCTCCAGCCCAACGAATAATAGGCTGCCCCGATCAGTTCATGGTCAGGATATTGCCTGATGAAGGCTGCAAAACGGTTGCTTGCCGGGCCGAACTGTTGCATCTGGTAATGGGCATCAGCACTCCAGAAGAGCGCTTCCTTACCTACCTTGGTATTTGGAGCGGCGTTATATACCTGCTCAAATGTGGGTTGGGCCTGTTGGTATGCCTGGTTGCGGTATTGCACCCAGGCTTTTTGAAAACGGGCCTGAAGTTTTACAGCCGGATCGATATCCGCACTGTTTTCAGCCGCTTCAAAAGCCTGAAGCGCCCTTGTGTATTCTTTGTTTGCAAAATAAGATTCCCCCAGCAGCGTATACACTTTACCGGGCCATTTCAACTCACTTTCATCTCTTACCAATGATAGCAGCACTTCAATAGATTCACCGTGCTGGCCCAGCTCAAAAGCGGTGATAGCCCATTCGTAGTAACCCTCTTCAACCCAGAGTCCGGTTTCATATAGCTCTCCGAATCGGCGAAAAGATTCAATTGCCGCGGGGTAACGTCCTCCCAGCTTTTCATTAACCGCCTTGTAATAGAGGGCCTTGCGGGCCAGTTCATCATCGCCCTTTACCGCTTTTTCAAACTCATCCGAAGCCCAGTGATAAATTTCCTGCTTATGATAGACCCAGCCCAGCCCGTAATGAGCCTTTCGCTCATTCATGGTCCCCTTCTCCAGATTGATGTACTGGAGGTAATACTTAGAGGCTTCATCAAAATTTCTCAGATAGTTATGACTCTCAGCGATCAGGAATACGGCTTTTGATTTTAAATCACCATCCAGGTAAGGCATCGCATTTATAAAGGCGTCTATGGCCTTCTTGTATTCTCCCTGCTGATAATAAGATTCTCCCAGTGCCGTACCGATGCGGCGGGTAATTTCGTCATTGGGATA
>DATFJD010000132.1:0-3149 GCA_035269475.1 Halalkalibaculum sp. | reverse complement strand
AAGAGGCTTTAGCCGGAGAGTACCGAGGAATAGCAGCACGGAAAGTCGGGCTTGGAAGATTTGTAGTGCCTTGCGGAAATAACTGAAAGCTCTCCACACTGAAAGTGCAGAGTGCTTTCAGTCTTTCTTTATCCGGAGCTATGGAATGAGGGAGAAGTATCAAGACAGGAGTTAAGCTTTTTTAGCCACAGATTTACACTGATTCTTGCAATAGCACGATAAACCTTCCGATATTATATCTAAATTAGTAGATCATCGGTCGCCTGTCTCCCGTCACCCGTCGGTTTTATAGTAATAGATCCTCCACTCATTCCCGAGCAGAGCATCGGAAGCAGAGAACAGTCAGGCTAGATTACGGCACCCATGCCCTCTCTATTATAAACTTCTATATAACCTTAGTGTAATTTAAGCTACTTTTGGAATTCCCTTTTCTATATTAATGAGTGATGCACAAGGAGTGCACCGCTAATCGAGAGGGGCGGACACATAAGCAGCAACAGTCCTTTAAAAGGGCCAAAATATCATCAGGATGGTTTATATACTTGAATCTATATCACTTTGCAGCCTGGTCATTGACTATGAAAAGGTTGAAATTATTTCACTTGCGTTATTATGGAGCCAGTATTCCGGCTTGCTGGCAGTTATGTCATTGGCGCTGATGTCGACGGTAAGTATGGATCAATTCTCTTTGCTGAGTGGAAAATTTCAGCAAGGGCATGAGAGTGAAGAGACAGGGGAGGGCCTACTGAGGCAGCCCATCTTACAGCTATTGAAGTACCAGTTTTTAGGAGGTACCGCGGGCGAGAAAGTATTGTTGTGCGGGGCGGACAAGATTGGTCCCTTACGCTTTTTTCTCTACAACCTGTGTTCATCCATTATTTGGCTGTCGATAATTTTTATGGCGGGCATTATCCTCAGGGTAGTTCTCACGCACTTCATCGGAAGGTTCGGTCCGGTGGAATTTGAAGCTATCATTGGCATACTGACCGTCTATATTGCCGGACTGGCCGGAATGACAGCCTGCAAAAAAATAAATCAGGGTATGAGATAATAATCTGCGTATTGGCAAGCTTGAGCATGATCTAATAACATATCATCTACACTGCTCAGGAGAATAAAAAGTAACAGAAAGTACTATGAAGAATATAAACAGTGCAGCTATTACCTATTATACCGGTGCCGTTTTACTATCCATCATACTATCGGCAACACTTATTTTACAGCTTGAGTGGCCGGCTTCTGCCGAAATACCCTTAGGCCTTAGCATCTTCATTCAACTGACGGCTATGGCCAAAACAGTGCTGGATATGATTCAGGATGCCGATACGGAATCCATTCCGGAAGCCTTTGCCATCTTAAAAACGGGTACTTTAGATTCAAAATCCGGCAGTTGACCCGGGCCGTTAACTCAGAAGGAAATCGTTTTACAAGGTTTAACGGTCTCTAAAACCAGATAATTACCTTTCGTGTCTCATTTGGTGGGGTGCCTCTTCAATAAAGTGCCGTTTTTTTCTTACCTTTAGGTCTAATTGGCTTCACTTAAAATATGAATATATCCAAGCTATGTCTGACGATACAAAACCAGCGGTAAAGACGCCCCAAGGTGAGCGGGATACAGACGAGAGTACTTCC
Source organism: Halalkalibaculum sp. (assembly GCA_035269475.1). Taxonomy (GTDB): domain Bacteria; phylum Bacteroidota; class Rhodothermia; order Balneolales; family Balneolaceae; genus Halalkalibaculum. The sequence goes on along the minus strand of DATFJD010000132.1, from coordinate 1,517 downwards.
CAAAGCCCTTCTCAGGAGGTCTATGAGAGTACCCATAAAATACGTTTTGTGACAGCTGCAAGCCTGTTTGACGGCCATGACGCCAGTATAAATATCATGCGCCGCATATTACAGAGCAGCGGTGCGGAGGTAATACACCTGGGGCATAACCGTTCGGTTCAGGAGATTGTCGATTGTGCAGTACAGGAGGATGCACAGGGCATTGCTATAAGTTCCTACCAGGGTGGACATATGGAGTATTTCAAGTATATGGTAGATTTGCTGGAAGAGAAGGGAGCATCTCATATCAATGTCTTTGGCGGAGGCGGGGGTGTCATTGTGGAAAATGAGATCGAAGAACTTCACGAGTATGGCGTTACCCGTATCTTTTCGGTAGAAGACGGCAGCAAGATGGGCCTTCAGGGCATGATCAATTATATGCTGGAAGAGTGTGATTATGATACGGCAAACATCGAAGATGTTGACGCAAAAAAGATACCGGAACGCGATACTATAACGCTTGCCCGCTGCATTTCTGCCCTGGAAAATGACCACGAGGAGATTGTCCGTTTTGAAGATGACAAGCTCTATGACGGTAAGGGCAGCCTGATAACTTCCGCCAAAAACGGGCATCCAATCCCACTGGTAGGGATTACAGGCACCGGCGGTGCCGGTAAAAGTTCATTGACCGATGAACTGATACGCCGTTTCCTCACCGAGTTCAGTGATATTAATATTGCCGTGATCTCTATCGATCCGTCCAAAGTGCGTACCGGCGGTGCATTGCTGGGTGACCGCATTCGAATGAACAGCTTGGATCCGGAGAGGGTCTATATGCGCAGCCTGGCAACCCGTGCCAGCAATAGGGCGACCAGCTTGTCGGTTAAGGGAGCGATAGAGATCTGCAAGACGGCCGGCTTTGACCTGGTGATTGTTGAAACCAGCGGCATCGGGCAGAGCGATACCGAGATTGTAAATATTTCGGATATTCCGCTATACGTGATGACCAGCGAATACGGCGCGGCCACACAGCTTGAAAAGATCAACATGCTCGACTTGGCCGATATGGTGGTGCTTAACAAGTTTGAGAAGAAAGGGTCGCTGGATGCGCTACGCGATGTCCGCAAGCAGATCAAGCGCAACAGGGGCGAGTGGGACCGGAAGCCGGAACAGATGCCGGTATACCCGACCATTGCCGCTCAGTTCAATGATGAGGGTGTAAATCGCCTGTTCAAGGCCATGGTTGACAGGATCAACGATCACTATAGCCTGAACTGGGAAACCAAAATTTATACCAATCCCGAGCCTGCGGAGGATATTCAATCCCAGGCAATCATACCGGGCAAGCGCCAGCGCTATTTATCCGAAATTTCCGAATCCATTCGCGACTACCACGATTGGGCAGAAGAACAGGCAGATTATGCCTCCAAGCTGGAGCAGGTGGAAGGGACCTTAGAACAGATTGATCGCTGGGATCCGGAAGGGAAAGCGTCTTTTGATAAAAAGCTGAAGGAGATGCGCAAGCACTGGCTCAGCAA
>DATFJD010000131.1:0-5155 GCA_035269475.1 Halalkalibaculum sp. | reverse complement strand
GGGTTCCGCATCTGATTCGATAAATTTCAAAGTACCGTCTTCCTCTTCAGCCATTAGTATCATACCGTTGCTTTCAACCCCCATTAGTGCCTTGGGAGCAAGGTTGGCAACAACGCAAACCCGCTGTCCTGCTAAGTCTTCTGGTTTGAAATGGTTGGATACACCGGATACTATAATGCGTTCCTCAAAGCCCAGGTCAACTTTAAGTTTTAGCAATTTGTCGGCTTTGGGTATCTCTTCGGCTTCAACGATCTTTCCCGCCCTGATATCAATTTTTGTAAAGTCTTCAAATTGTATCTCGTCTTTCAAAGGTTCGTAGTCCATATCAGTATCCGCCGCTTTCGATTTTTCTTTAAGTTTATTTAGCTGTTCTTCAACTACTTCGTCTTCAATTTTGTCAAAAAGTATTTCTCCTTTTTCAATGGCATTACCCGATTCAAGCATGCTGCCATTTATCTCATTCCAGCCAAGCTTGTCTCCCAAACCAAGTTGCTTTCGGAGCTTGGGCATTTTGTGCGGAAGGATGGGTTCAAAAAGCAGTGAAAGCGCTGCCGTTATTTGTAGGCAGACATGAAGCGTATTTCCGCAAATGACCGGATCTTCCTTGCGGGTTCTCCAGGGCTCCATCTCCGTGAAGTACTTGTTGCCTATTCGGGCAAGATTCATGGTTTCTGCTATCGCATCACGTAGACGGAAGCGTTCGTAGGCTTCCGAAATTTTCACTTTCTGATTTTCGATCTCCTTCAGGGTATCAAGGTCTTTCTGAGAAGGGTTTTTGAGTTCAGGCACATTGCCTTCGAAGTAGTTGTCGGTGAAAGAGGTAGTTCGGTAAATAAAGTTGCCCAGTATATCGGCAAGTTCGCTGTTGACTTTATTTTGAAAATCACTCCATGAAAAATCGGAGTCTTTCGTTTCCGGCAGCATAGTTCCCAGGGCATAACGAAGCAGATCAGGCTCAAAATCTTCAAGGTACTCATTCAGCCAAACCGCCCATCCCCGGGATGTGGAAAGTTTTTTGCCCTCAAGATTCAGGAATTCGTTCGCCGGCACGTTCTCCGGCAACACATAGTCACCTTCAAGCATCAAAAGGAGAGGGAAGATGATGCAATGAAATACGATGTTGTCTTTACCAATAAAATGAAGAAGTTCGGTTTCATCATCCTGCCAGTACTCTTTCCACAATTCTTTCTTGCCTTGCTCTTTGGCCCACTCTTTTGTGGCTGATATATAACCTATAGGAGCATCGAACCATACATAAAGCACTTTGTCTTCAAATCCTTCAATAGGAACCGGTACTCCCCATTTAAGATCCCTGGTCATGGCCCGGTCGCTGAGGCCGTCATTGAGCCAGCTCTTTACCTGCCCGAGCACATTCGGTTTCCAGTCCTCATGTTTCTTTAGCCACTCTTCGAGCTTGGGCTGGAAAGTTCCCAAGGGCAAATATAGGTGCTCGGTTTTCTTGCCTATGGGTTTGTTGCCTGTTATAGCACTGATCGGATCAATCAGTTCGGCTGGAGAAAGTGAGGTGCCGCAGTTTTCACACTGATCACCATAGGCTTCTTCAAAACCGCAGTTCGGGCAGGTGCCCTTGACATAGCGGTCTGGCAGAAACATATCAGCTTCTTCATCATAGAGCTGCTCCTCAGTTTTTTGAACAAATATGTTCTTCTCATAGAGCTCCCTGAAAAATTCCTTGGCCGTTTCGTAGTGGGTTGAAGAGCTGGTCCTTCCGTAATAATCGAATGAAATTCCGAACTTTTCGAAAGCCTCTTTGTTCATCTCGTGAAACTTGTTTACTACATCCTGCGGAGAGATGCCCTCTTTTTCTGCAGCCATCGTAATGGCAACCCCATGTTCGTCAGAGCCGCAGATATAAACTATGTCATCTCCCTTCAGCCTGCGGTATCTCACAAATAAATCAGCCGGAAGGTAGGCACCGGCCAGATGCCCGAGGTGCAGCGGGCCGTTGGCGTAGGGAAGGGCAGAAGTAACAAGCGTTCGTTTCGACATGTAAAAACTGTTTATGGATTAATAATAAACGGCGAAAATAATAGGTTAGCTACAAAAATAATAATAAAAGAGGAAGTAATTTAAGCCCAGTATTTTTGAAGAAACGCGTAAAGTGCAACCCCGACGGTGACAGATACATTTAAGGAATGCTTGTGGCCATATTGGGGTATCTCAACAAACCTGTCTATGATTGGAAGCAATTCTTCATCCAGCCCGGTTACCTCATTACCGAATACAAGGCAGATCTTCTTATCTGCCGGCGGGGTATACTCGGTAATCAGCTCACTTTTATCGGTTTGTTCCAGCCCGACCATAAGATATCCATCGTTTTTTAGATCCTGCAATTTTTCAGAGATGAAGTCAGCTGACTCCCACGCTACAAATTCTTCCGCTCCAATTGCTGTCTTTGTAATTTCGGGGCGGGGCGGGCATGGAGTAAAACCGGAAAGCAAAAGCTTTTTAATGCCGAAAGCATCCGCATTTCGAAATGCAGCCCCTACATTGTGCATGCTGCGAACATCGTGAAGCACTACGATAAGTTGCTGCATTTCTTCCGGGGCATTACGCTTTTGATTTTGTGAAAGTATATCCCTGGTGGAAAGTTTAGTAACCTCTTTCTCTTTCATTAAACAACCTTTTTATAGCTTTACGGTTTGGATTGTTAAGATATTAATTTTAAGTCCTTATATGCGATATATCCATTTTAATTATATTCACCGGCACCATGAGCCTGCATCGCTATTTTATATGAGTCCTGGAATACTTATTTGCGTTACATATTCTTACTATTCTATATGCAAAACCGGGTTAATTTAGAGTTGGTAAAAGAGTTAAAACCATAGTATTTTAAGACGCTTTGTTAAAACGTGTTATGTCAGCCGTGTGCTGACATTTTTATTTAAGGAAAGAGTGATTTTGAATTTAATCAGACAAAACTGTGGAAAAGAATTATCTATCACGAGAAGGTTATGAGAAGCTTGACAAAGAGCTCAGAGATCTGAAGACCCGTGGACGTAAAGAAATTGCCGAAGAAATTGCCGAAGCCCGAGCTAAGGGTGATCTAAGTGAGAATGCCGAGTACGATGCGGCGAAAGAAGCACAAGGCATGCTTGAAAAACGCATAGCCGAACTTGAAAACGCCTTAGCCAACGCCCGGATTCTGGATGAAGAAGACATTAATATCGATAAAGCCTACTTGCTGTCAACCGTTACCATTTATAACCACAAGGCAGATAAGGAGGTTAAGTATACTCTCGTCTCCAAAGATGAGGCCAATTTTAAAAAGAATAAGATATCGGTCGAATCACCGATCGGGAAAGCCATCCTGGGGAGTGAAGTGGGGGAAGTTGTAGAAGTTGACGTCCCTGCCGGCAAATTAAAACTTGAAGTTAAAAACATAGAGCGATAATGAACATAGCGGTTATTGGAACAGGATATGTAGGATTGGTATCAGGGACCTGCTTTGCAGATTCCGGCAATGATATTACCTGCGTAGATATTGATGAGAATAAGATCAAGAAATTACGTGACGGTGAGATCCCGATCTATGAGCCCGGGTTAAAAACAATTTTTGACCGATCCATTCGTGAGGGGCGATTGAGATTTACCACTGATCTGGAAGAAGCTGTTAAGGATGCCGAAATAATTTTTCTCTGTTTGCCAACCCCGCCGGGTGCCGACGGTCAGGCCGATTTATCCGCCGTACTCAAGGTAGCCGGACAGCTGGGTAATATGATTACCGACTATAAAGTGATCGTCAACAAGAGCACGGTACCGGTAGGGACCGCTGACCGCGTTCGCGAAGCTATTGGCGAAAATGCCGAGACGGAATTCGATGTGGTATCAAATCCGGAGTTTCTTCGCGAAGGAGCAGCAGTTGAAGATTTCATGAAGCCTGAACGCGTGGTAATCGGTACTTCAAGCGAGCGTGCGGCGGAAGTGATGACCACTCTGTATGAGCCTTTTGTTCGGAGCGGAAACCCGATAATTGTCATGGATGAGCGCAGTTCCGAGCTTACCAAATATGCGGCAAATGCGATGCTGGCAACCAAAATCACCTTTATGAATGAAATTGCCAATATCTGTGAAAAGGTAGGGGCTAATGTGGACAATATTCGACGGGGAATAGGTACTGATTCACGTATCGGCAAACGTTTTTTATTTGCCGGTATCGGTTACGGGGGCAGCTGCTTTCCCAAAGACGTGCAGGCAATTCACTATACCGCCGGCCAGAACGGATATGATTTTAAAATTCTTGATTCGGTCATGAAAGTGAATGAAAAGCAGAAAATCTCCATCGTAAAAAAAATGGAAGAGTATTACGGCACTTCAGACTTTAGCGGAAAAACCTTTGGCCTTTGGGGATTGTCGTTCAAGCCGGAAACAGATGACATTCGCGAGGCCCCGGCTTTATACATTGCAAGGGAGCTGGTTGACAAAGGAGCTAAACTGATCGCCTATGATCCGGAGGCTATTGAAACTTTTAAAAAAGCAACTTCTCAAGAAGTGCTCGACAACACTACATTTGTTCTTAATCAAAAAGAAGCAATAGTAGATGTTGATGCCCTTGTTATCTGTACCGAGTGGAATGAATTCCGCCGGCCTACCATCGACAGGTTTCAGGATCATATGAAAAAAGCCGTCATTTTTGATGGAAGAAATCTCTATGACCTTCATAGGGCTAAAAAAGCAAACATAACCTATATCAGCGTGGGGCGCCCAAGTATCAATGTCTAAGAAGAAAGTATTAATTACCGGTGGAGCCGGGTTTCTAGGCTCCCATCTTTGCGATCGTTACCTGAATGAGGGTTTCCAGGTAATTTGCATGGATAACCTAATTACCGGTTCTACCAAGAATATTGAACACTTGTTTGGCAACGAAGATTTTTCATTTATCAAGCATGACGTCACAAACTTTATTCACGTAAATGGAGACCTGGATCTCATACTGCATTTTGCTTCCCCGGCTTCTCCAATCGACTACCTGGAAATGCCTATACAAACGTTGAAAGTGGGTTCTTTGGGGACGCATAAGGCATTGGGATTGGCTAAAGCCAAAAATGCCCGTTTCCTGCTGGCATCCACCAGTGAAGTATACGGTGATCCGCTAATACACCCCCAAAAGGAAGACTACTGGGGCAATGTT
>DATFJD010000130.1:0-25940 GCA_035269475.1 Halalkalibaculum sp. | reverse complement strand
AATAAAGTGCTCAAAATAACAGGTTGATTAAATTTTCACTGAAGATAACAGCTGTAACCTAGAAAGGCAGATCAATTTTCATAAATATCGACCATAATATCCCGGGCCAGGATAAAACTTCGAAGAAGAACAGCTTATTAGGTATTTAGCTGACAGCTGATTTTCAACTTTAACTAAGTCATTCCGGATGTAATGGGCTCCTCTGATAATCTCTTGTTAATCTCTCGCTGAGTTTAGCGCTGATTCCGCAGGTGTTATATATTCAGCGCAACTCAGCGAATTCATCTGCGGGTCTCTGCGAGAAATTTATTGGTATGTTCACTTTTCAACATCCGTAATGTTATTTATCCCTTATAGAGGATGAACTAATACTATAAAAAGGTTATTATCAGTGTCAATTATTTAAAATCAAATTTGTACTGAAAAATGGCAAAATTTAATCCTTCCGGAATAAATCATATTACAATTCGCGTCAATGACATCAACAGGGCCGAAGAATTTTACGGCGATATGCTGGGCTTCGAGCTGTTACGAAAAATGGGACAAAGCATGGCCGTTTACCAGGTAGGTGAGGAAGACACCCTGGTTCTGGTTGAAGCAGAAACCAGCTATGACCCCTCTTCACGCGATTACCGGGTTGATCATTTTGGCTTTTATCTTGACTCAGCAGAAAAGGTCGATGAAATGGCAGACTATTTTCGCGAGCAGGAAGTTACCATATTGAGCGGGCCTGCCAACCGCAAGCGCGGACGCTTTGTATTTATTTCCGATCCGGATGGAAATATGATCGAGTTTTTCTACGATGAAGGTGAAAAATAGCCCTTGTAATAAGTATTAGACAGGAAATAAAAGGGGAGAAGTGATGCAGGTCATGAATTTCCGCAACTTTGACACCAGAACATCCCTATAGCGGTAATGGCATGCTATTTGCATAATTAAGAAACAGCATCAGATAATCTATAAATCAACTTATTAACAGTTACCAACTTTATGAGCGAAACTAACGGTAATACTGAAAAACAACAGGAAACTGCTCAGGAAGCCGCCGAACAGGCCCGGGAAAATGATTTTTCGGAAGAGCAGGAAGAAGATATTTATTCAATCTACGAAGATTACCAGAAAGAAGAGTTGATTGAAATGCTGCATGCGCGTCAGCAAAAGATTGAGGAGCTTGAAAAAGAGCTTTCCGAAGCCAAAGACTCACACCTGCGCAAAGCTGCCGAGCTTGAAAACTACAAGAAAAGAGTTCAGAAAGAACGAGCTCAGGTCTATGAAACAGCCAAAGCAAACGCCTTGCGTGATTTTCTCTCAATCAATGATGACTTGCAGCGTACATTAAAAGCTTCTGAAGATTTGGATGTTAATCCCACGTTTCTTGATGGAGTTAATCTGGTTGCCTCAAAATTTGAGGACGTATTGAACAAACATGGGGTAGAGCGAATTGACGAAAAGATGGTTCCCTTTAATGTTGATTTGCACGATGCTATGATGCGTCGAAAACCCGAAGACGACAGTATTGAAAGTGACGTAGTTCTCGATATTATTGAGAACGGGTACCGAATGGGCGACCGGACGATACGCCATGCAAAAGTAATTGTAAGCGAATAAATTCTATATCTTAATACATGTCTAAACGCGACTACTACGACGTACTTGGAGTTAGTAAAGACGCCAGTCAGGATGAAATAAAAAAGGCCTACCGAAAGCGGGCTATGAAATTTCATCCCGATCGAAATTCCGATGACCCTAAAGCCGAGGAGAAGTTTAAAGAAGCCTCGGAAGCCTATGAAGTGCTTAGGGACGAAGAAAAGCGCCGCCGATACGATCAGTTTGGCCACCAGGGTATGAATGGCGGCTTCGGTGGCGGAGGATTTGAAAATGTCGGGTTTGAAGACATTTTCAGTCGTTTCGGTGAGATATTCGGGTCAGACTTCGGCGAAATGTTCGGAGGAGGCGGCCGCTCCAGAGGGCGTCGCTCACCCGGCCAGCCCGGATCGGATATGAAGCTTCGCATGGAGCTCAGCCTTGAAGAAATTGCCAATGGCGTTGAAAAGAAGTTAAAAGTTAAAAAACAGGTAACCTGCGATAAGTGCAACGGCACGGGTGCGGAAACCGAAGAAGATTTCCAGACCTGCGGCACCTGTAACGGCATGGGTGAGGTTCGACAGGTACACAAAACCATGCTTGGACAGATGGTGAACGTACAGCCTTGTCCCGAGTGCCGGGGAGACGGCCGCATTATTACCAACAAATGTAGCAAGTGTAACGGTGAAGGGCGGTATAAAGATGAAGAAACCGTCAAGGTTCGCGTGCCTTCCGGCGTATCCAAGGGCAATTATATTACCCTTAGAGGAAAAGGAAATGCAGGGCGAAGAGGCGGAGAAGCCGGTTCCCTGATTGTACTGATTGAAGAAAAAGAACACGACCGGTTTGAAAGGGAAGGCAATGACATCTACTACGACCTGGTGCTAAGTGTGCCTGATGCCATTCTTGGAACCGAGGTCGAAGTACCCACCCTGAAAGGTAAAGCCAAGGTTAAAATTGATGAGGGAACCCAGCCCGGCAAGCTGCTTCGGATGAAGGGTAAAGGTATTAACGGGCTTAATAACTCGGGTACCGGCGACCAGTTTATCCGGGTCAATGTGTATATGCCAAGAGACCTTTCAAGCGAGGAGCGAAAGCATATCGAAGCACTCCGCGGAAATGAAAACTTTGACGCAACCAACAAAGACGATTCCGGGAAAGGATTCTTTTCCAAAATCAAGGATGTCTTCAGCTAGGTTGCAATTATTGCCGTGCCTCTGTCTTTATTTCATGTTGGAATTAATAGCTTTTAGGACCAACCGGTTTGAGTGGGGAGAAATGGCTACTGTACCACTAAGAAACTCAAAGAACTGCAAAGCTACACTAAGGCTAATTTTCAGTTGACAGTGGTATTTCTTATTTCGTTCTCACCTTAACTTCCACTGAAGCTCATCCGTAAAGAGCTGTCCAAGCACCGTTTCCAAAATACGATTGCTCTTGAGAATGCCTCCGCAATAGCGGGGCTCGGTTGCAATAGTAATGCCTTCCAATCCCTGGCAGAGATGTTCAAAGAGTGGAGAGTCGATATCAATAATATCTGAAATTTCACCTTCCGAATAGGTTGTTACCTCTTCCAGCTGGTGGGATAAGACTTTCCCCTTTACAAAGAAATCCAGATCAATATCCAGATAGCAGCCGCCGGGTTTTTGGTTAAGTACAGTTTTTTCGAAAGCCTCGTATGATTTAAATTCAAAAACGGAGTGTGTATTACCGAAACGATCTTCAAATTTTGTCTCAGCCGATTCACCGTAATTTTTCAGCAGAATAATATCACCTACGATATTCAGGTAGGCCGCAGATAGCACATGGCTGTCATTGTGGGTATCAAGCCCTGACCAGATAAACTTTGATACCTCATTCTGATCTGATAGATCCAGATTTTCAAGTGCTTCTTTTTCAACCGCCGAGGGAGGGGCCAGATCTCTATGCCAGTCTATGGTAACCAGGGTGGGGGGAGACAGCTTGGGCTTAAGCTTATTGGTCCACCGGTTCCAGAAATAAAAAGCAAACCGGTGTTCCTTGAAAACGGCCAGTTCCACATTTCGGGAGTCACCGGAAGGATGCTCAAGATTTTCCAGGTAGGTGCCCGGGGGCATCAATTTGACTACGTCCGGATGTTCATGCATATAATCGGCTCCCTTTACATGGCAAGGTTGAGTTTTATTTTAAATACGCCAATGATAGAACTAATTCAACTCTTATCAACAGTGACACCTGCTCTGAGGTATAAAAAAAGCTCCGAACGCTAGTCCGAAGCTTTAATATCAAAATAGTAAGGATCTTAAACTATTTAAACTAGTAGCTCCTTTTGCCGCGTCCGCCGCTTTTGTTGCCGGCAGGCTTAGGCTTCGCTTTATTTACTTTAAGGTTGCGGCCATCCATTTCTGTGCCGTCTAAATCTTCAATGGCATTTTGAGCATCTTCTTCATTACTCATTTCAACAAAACCGAATCCTTTGCTGCGGCCCGTTTCACGGTCGGTAATTACTTTGGCAGATATAACATCGCCAAATTCTTCAAAAATTTCTTTTAGGTCATTATCTGAAACCTTATATGCAAGGTTTCCTACGTATATATTCATTTATCTTATGATGCGTTATTTATGATTTAAGGAAAGGATAAGAGAATATTTGAAAAACAGATTCAGAATCTTGTAATTCCAGATAAGCCGGTATCACCTTCTTTTATAAATTTACACCTAAATGTCGGTAAAAAGAAATTAATTATTCTATTTCGGATCATTTATAAAATTCGAAACAGTTTCCCGGAATTTCATTGGCTGCTCAATAAATGGGAAGTGTCCGGATTCATCGATGAGGGTAAACGTTGCGTTCGTAATCAGGCGGTTTAGAACGGGTCCGCTTATATCTGCTGCCGGCTCTGCTCTGCCATACATGATAAGCGTGGGAATATTTAGTTTTCTTAGTTCATCTGTCAGGTCATAACTGCTTAAATAAGGCATGAGATTTCCAAAAAGGCGGCTTCTTTTCATATAATCTTCCGGAACGAAAAGGTCTAAAAGGGCGGCATTTTCAGGATCATAGAACTGGTTCTTGAAGGAGAGTTCGAGCAGTTTTTCAATGGCTTGCGGCTTATTCTCCCTGAAATTCCGGGATTGCATAATTTTCTGCCTTTGGAGGCTGTCGGCCCTGCTGGAGGACGATGCGAGTACGGCTACCTCTTTTTGCCATAGTTTTGAAGTTGGCGCCATGGAATTGATCAGCATCAGCTTTATTACATGGTCCGGATATCTGATTGCATATTTCATGGCCAAAAGTCCGCCCCAGGAATGTCCCAGGATATGTACTTTCCCGAAATTCAATTCTTTCCGAAGTGCTTCTATATCTTCAATAAAAGCATTAAGGCTTATATCAGCACTGTCAATATCAGCAGATGAACGCCCGCTCAGCCGTTGGTCAAAAAATATTAGCCGGTAATCTTTTGAAAGCGGTTCCAGATGATGATAGAGATAGCTATGATCCAGCACCGGACCACCATGTACAACAATGACCGGCTCCCCGCTTCCTATAGCTTTAACATAAAGTTCCGTACCGTTGACAGGAATTAACCGACCTTCAGCCTGCGTGATATTTTGGGAATAACTGTTCAGCCAAGGGATTAAAAGGGCTATTAAAATCAGTATTAGCTTTCTCAAAATATCAGTCGATTAATTGATCCTAGTGCTATGGCAATTATATAATGACGGGTAAAGTGGAATGCAAGTGAATATGAAGTAGTTTTGAGGGACTTGAGACTGAGGGATTGATTTACTGAGTTATTGAATTATTAAGTTGAATGGTCTTATTGAGAACAATATAGTCCCACATACGAGGCTACAAGCCTCTCCGAGCGGATACATTTTTTCTGTATAACCCTATTCCCATATACTTATTCCCTTATACCATATATCCTTATATCCTTAAACATTAATCGATATTTAAACTCATATAGACATGATCGCGGTATAGGTCATTATAGTGAACGGCTTTTTTAATGCGTCCCGACTCCTTAAAGCCGAACTTATTCAGCAGGCCGATACTCTCTTCGTTGCCGGAAATGAGAATGGCAACAAGAATCCGGAAAGGGGCCTTCTTACAGTATTCTATGCCATAGTGCATCAGTTCCGAAGCGATGCCTCTTCCATGCTCCCTATAGTCAACATAGTAGCTTATCTCGGCAACCTCACTCAGGGCATCCCTGCCGGAGCGGTAAGGTGAAACTGAAAGCCATCCCTTAACCGCTTCATTTTCCAGCCAAACAAAGACCGGGAAAAGCTCGTTATCGTGACGCTTAAACCATTCGTTTCGCTCTTTCTCAGAAAGCGGACTAAGGTGTGCCGTCCGCAAACCGTCATTTACAGCCTGGTTATAGATATCATCGATTTGTGACAGGTGTTCTACTCGGGCACGGGTAATCAAAACGTTCTTCTTGATTGATGCTATAAGTAATTAAGAGGAAGTTAAGCAAATAAAAAAAGCCCGGTCAAATAACCGGGCTTTCGTTAATAAATCAATAATAGAACTTAATCCAGACGGTGAACATCTACGGCACTCAGGCCTTTAGGTGTCTCTTCAACATCAAATTCTACTTCCTCTCCGTCATTGAGTCCTTCTTCATAACCGAGGTTCTCTATATTGTTCCTGTGAACAAATACATCTTTTCCGCCATCTTCGGGTTCAATGAATCCAAATCCCTTTTCCGCATCAAACCATTTAATTTTACCGTATTGCATAACGTGTACTGTATTGTATTGTCACCGTTGCGAAAAGGGCCGACATAAAAAGATTTGAATAAACACGTCTTCTCAGATGGACGATTAAGCAGCTGGTGTATTATAAGTGAAATAAAATATACATTTTAAAAAGTGTAATCCCTACTAAATGTCCGAAAATTATTCAGATAGTCTATCCATAAAAAGTTTAGTTACTGTCTGTCTTTCAATAATATTTTGGTTACAACAGAATAATGTCTTTTTAAATACAGAACGTCACATCTACACTCAACGACGCTTCGGTACCTCAGGTCAACCTCCAACAGTCAAAACCTAACTTTCAACATTCTCCCGAAGGGATGCCTTCGGCAAACATTTAATATCCTGCATCTTGTATCTTGTAACCTTCAACCTTCAACCTGCACCGGTTGCAATTTACTTTTTTTAATGGATAATTAGGCCGTAAGTATTTATTTACTACAAGGCTCTTAATCCATAAACCAAAGCAGCTATCCGCATGTATCGCAAACTTCTTATTACTTCACTACTCTTCGCAATCACCTTTTTATCAGTTCGGGCACAGGATAAAGTCTTCTCGGGTATGGATGTGTTTGAACTCGAATGGGCCGCAGATCCGCAGATCTCACCCGATGGCAGTCAAATAGTATATCGAAGGCGAGGGATGGACAAGATGACGGACCGGCGCACCTCAAGCCTGTGGGTTATCAATACTGACGGTACGCAGCATATGAAACTTACGCAGAGAGAGGCTAATGAATCGAGTGCAAGATGGTCACCCGATGGGAACCGTATCGCCTTTGGCAGTTCTGCAGAGGGAAATGGAAGCGAAATTTTTATTTATTGGACTGAAAGTGGAAAAATGGCCAGAATAACCCAATTGGAGCGGTCACCGGGTGATATCAGCTGGTCACCGGATGGCAGCCACCTGGCATTTTCCATGCATGTGCCTGAGTCAAATCCTGTTTTGGTTAAGCCGCCTAAGAAACCCAAAGGCGCCGAATGGGCGGAACACCCGAGGGTTACCAAACGCTTAAAGCATGAAGCCGACGGTGTGGGATATTTAGAGCCGGGTTTTTCTCATCTTTTTGTGGTACCCGCAGAGGGAGGGACGGCGCGGCAGGTTACCTCCGGTGATTTTCATCACGACAGTAAACCGGTCTGGACTCCCGATGGCAAGTCGCTGATCTTTTCAGCTAACCGTCATGAAGATTGGGAGTATAACCGTCGCAATTCTGAGATCTATTCGGTTTCCATTGCCGACGGTGAAATCACGTCTCTGACTGACAGGAATGGACCGGATTATAGTCCTGCTTTATCACCCGATGGCAATACCATAGCCTACCTGGGGTATGATGACCGGGTACAAACCTACCAGGTTACGAAGCTGTATACTATGAACAGGGACGGCTCAGGGAAAAAGGAGATAGTGACCAATCTGGACCGAAGCATTTCGGATATTGTCTGGGATGAAAACGGCGCCGGCCTTTATTTTATGTATGACGATGAAGGGAATACAAAAATTGGTCATGCAGACCTTTCTGGGAATACCACCGTAGTTGCAAATGATGTGGGTGGCACCTCCATAGGACGTCCTTACGGCGGCGGTTCTTTTTCGGTAGCAAATAATGGGATGATTGCCCTGAATCAGACTACGCCCTACTATCCTGCCGAGCTTGCGGTTACCGGGATGGGGGAAGATGCTCAAAGAATTACTGACCTGAATGCCGACCTGCTGGATTACCGCAAGCTGGGTGAGACGGAAGAGATCTGGTATACTTCCTCTGTCGACGGCCGCAAAATACAGGGCTGGATTGTAAAGCCGCCTTTCTTCGATTCAAATAAGAGTTATCCGATGATTGTCGAAAATCACGGCGGACCCATTTCAAATTACGGGGATCGCTTTTCGCCGGAAATTCAGCTGATGGCATCGGCCGGTTACGTGGTATTTTATCCTAATCCAAGAGGTAGTACGAGCTATGGGGAAGAATTCGGGAACCTGCTCTATCATAACTATCCGGGCAATGACTATAATGACGTGATGGATGGCGTCGATGCGGTAATCGATCAGGGCTACGTTTCTGATGACAGCTTGTATGTAACCGGAGGAAGTGCCGGTGGTATCATGACGGCGTGGATTATCGGTAAAAACAACCGTTTCCGGGCATCTGCAGTCGTGAAACCGGTGATGAACTGGATCAGCAAAACCCTGACGGCTGATAATTATTACGGCTATGCCTACTACCGTTACCCGGGACAGCCCTGGGAAAATTTTGAGGAGTACTGGAAGTTTTCACCGATTTCACTCGTAGGAAATGTGGAAACACCAACCCTGGTTATGGTGGGAACGGCAGACCTCCGCACCCCGCTTTTTGAGGCGAAACAGCTTTATCATGCACTCAAATTGCGAAAAATCGAAACAGCTCTGGTCGAAATTCCCGGTTCTTATCATTTTATATCCAACCGGCCCAGCCAGCTTATAACCAAGATTGATCATATTCTGGCCTGGTTTGAGAAATATCGCTGAATCAAAAAAATAGGTCAGCCTATACTTTATCCGGGATCCATTCAAAATCTTTTGTTCTGGGAAACCGGTGCATAACTTCTCTCAAGGGAGTGGAAGGGATCTCAATTTTTCTCTTGAGCAGGCTAAGCCAGGCTCCATCTACCCTTATTTCGGCCGCTTTGCTCTTGTCATCTTTTATGAATTCATGCAAAAAGGTCCATTTCGAACCGTCTTTTCGCATGCTGTCCAATTTACATCCTACCGTAATGGTCTCAGATAAATGAATTTCATTATAAAACCGGGTCTCTTCACGGAATAAAATAGGCCCTAGTCCCAAATCTGCAATATCCTGCATGGATAAACCATAAGCTGAAAACATGGTCACTCTGGTTTGGGCAGCATAGTCGTTATATACGGAATGCCTCATGTGACGATTGGGATCCATATCTGCCCATATCACTTCATACTTTTTATTATACTCGTTCATCTTGAATGATTTTTAATTTGCAGAAGAACCAACAGTACATAATAAATATCAAATAAGCTCATAGTGATTCTGGGAGTGAGACATGGGTCTGCATTATTTTCCAGCTGCCCTCCCGCTTTTCAAGCACCCCGGTAAACCGGGCACCTTCCCACTTGCTTATCCCATTGGTTGACTTAATTTCAGCATCGAGATAGTGGAAATACCATGCGGTTTTATGGTTAGATGAGAAGTTAACACTAAGGTCACGGATCTCGGCCTTATAGTATTCAAGATCTTTAAACTGTTCGCGTGTTGCCGACATCAGCACGTTCCAGCCTTTCCATATCTCTCCCTTGTCCGTACCGATATGAACCATATTTTCTTCCACCGGTATAAGGCGTTCCATTAGCTCATAATTCTGAGTATGCATGGCGTGAAAAAAATCTTCTATGACCGATCGGATTTCTGCCGGTTTCCCCATAATGTTGTGCATTTTTTGATTCAAAGCTAAGATTTGTATGCGAAATAACAATTTAGTGCCATTATATTCATTATTTTAGTCAGGGTAAAAATGACAGCATACTTAATCCTTCATATTTAATCTGAACTCGGTATAAGAAGTCAAATGAACTGCTCAATCAGTTAGGCTGGGCCATTTGACTGTTAATCCCCGGATTAAGCCAGAGGGTATTAGGGCACCCCACAGACCTAAAACCGTTTCAAAGGTTTAGCTAAGCACAGATTCTTGTCTTGGTTTCCTTTCACGCCTTTTCTTATCCCAAGTTCAGGTTATTTCAATAATTTTTACCATTTTAAGCCACAATCAAAATAGCTTTAAATTAAACTGACGAAAAATTATGGCACTTGAACACCAGGAAATTACTGACGGCAACCGGTTGATTTCCCAGTTTATGGGCAGCACCATCAAGATTAAACAGGATGATGTCAAGGATATCCCTCTGGCTTTTCTGAAACTCGAAGACATGAAATTTCACGTTGCCTGGAAATGGTTAATGCCGGTGGTGATCAATATCGAAGAGGACTTCGGGTACAGCATTACCATTGAAAACCGAACCTGCCGGGTATCAGTTGATGAAGATACCTCTTTTGAATCGGAAGCTGACACAAAGATGGAAGCGGTTTGGAAGGCTGTTGTTGAATTTCTTAAGTGGAATAAAAAGAATGCCTGACGGTGAAAATCAATTTGCAAATCTTTTAAAAATTGTATTATTTAGAACCGTTTTAAATAATGAGGGGTGTCTTTCATTGGGCGCCGACTTCAACCTGACGTTGGATTCATGACAAAGGTTCTGCCCCCGTTTTAGCTAAACTGCAATTTGTTAAAATTAACAGCCCCTGGCTATGTCATACAAAACCTTTGTAACCGAAAACGTCAATCGCCTGAAGATCCGTTTATCTTTGCATCTCTTTGATAACGGATATAACTATGCTTGCCTGTCTTCACATCGGACAGGCATAATAAGCTCAAGTACTGATTACTACCTACCGGGGTCTCTTGAACCCGGCTTTTCCAAAAGCTGATAATCAGGACAGCACGCAAATCATTTTCCCCATTCATGCCGGCTTGAGCCCGGATTAAAGGTAAAGACTATGACTTCAGGCTTGGACCATATCAATACAAGAATACAATACAATGAATTTTAGGAGAGGGAAGAGTAAAACATGCTTCCCGGATTAAAATCAAAGAATACCGAAACCAATAAATTAAATATTCTGATTCAGAGCCGAATCTACAGCTATGGCAGAGAAACAACTTAAAAAACAGCTTGGCCTTTTTGATGTGTATGCAATAAGCACAGGTGCCATGTTCAGCTCCGGGTTCTTCCTGCTGCCCGGCTTGGCTGCCGCTCAAACCGGCGCTTCCGTATATCTTGCCTACCTGGCATCGGGCATACTGATTATTCCTGCAATGCTTTGCGTTGCCGAATTATCAACGGCCATGCCGAAAGCCGGGGGCACATACTACTTTCTTGACCGAAGCCTTGGCCCGGTGGTAGGGACCGTGGGTGGATTGGGCTCCTGGATTGCACTGATGTTTAAAAGTGCTTTTGCCCTGATCGGTATGGGGGCTTATCTGTCGCTATACATCGATATTTCATTTACAATGCTGGCCCTGATTCTTACGGTCGTTTTTGGTATTCTGAATATTTTCGGGGCCAAGGAAACTACCTTGCTTCAGCGGATTCTGGTTACGACACTGGTTGCCATTATGGCCGTATTCGTCATACAAGGGCTTTCGGCAGTATCCGGTTTTAATCTCTTGGAAAAGCCCGATGAGTATGAGGAATTTTTCAGGGGCGACTTGCACGGCTTCATTTCAACTATTGGACTGGTATTCGTTTCCTATGCGGGATTAACGAAGGTAACAAGCGTAGCCGAAGAGGTGCAGAACCCTGATCGAAACATTCCGCTTAGCATGATACTCTCATTAATTACGGCCATGGTCATCTATGTAACCGGGGTCTATATCATGTTACATGTTCTGGAACCCTCTGAGTTTTACGCAAGCCTGACACCGGTCGCGGATGCCGGTGCTAAATTTTTGTCATGGCTGCCGGGCTCGGGTGGTATCATCGCTGTGGTTGTAGCGGCCGTTGCCGCGTTTGCATCCACCGGTAATGCCGGTATAATGTCGGCTTCAAGATACCCCTTTGCGATGTCTCGCGACCGCCTCATCAGCAGCCGTTTCAGCAGCGTAGGGAAGACGGGTACCCCAACCTTCTCCATTGTTGTAACGGTAATCTGTATGATGGTCATTTTGCTTATTTTCAATGTCGAAGCCGTCGCTAAATTAGCGAGCGCTTTCCAGCTATTGCTTTTCGGGCTGCTCTGTTTTGCCGTAATTGTAATGAGGGAAAGTAAAATTGATGCTTACGCACCGGGTTTTCGCTCTCCATTTTATCCCTGGATTCAGATTGCCGGAATGTTGATATCCGTTTGGCTGATTGCAGAGATGGGCCTTCTTGCCGTAAGCCTTACCGGTATCATCATCGTACTTTGTGTAGCATGGTATTACTATTATACCGGGGGAAAAATTCAGCGACAGGGGGCTATATTTCATGTACATGAAAGGCTTGGCAGAAAAAGGTATGAAGGCCTGGAGTACGAATTGCTTTCCATCCTGAATGAGAAAAACGGTGAGGAGAAGAGACTCGCATATGAAGAAGTGGTAGCGCGGAGCTCCATAATAGACATCAGTAGCAAGGATCCGGAAATTAGTGGCCTCATCGATTTATGCGCGGATATATTCGCCGGAAGATTGAAATTAGACAAGAAAAGAATTTCTGAAGATCTTTCAGAAAGGTATAGGCACAAATTTACCAACCTTGGCAACGGTGTAGTGGCCGGTTACCTCAGGTATTCTAATCTTGCAACTGCCGAAATGGTGGTATTTAGAATGCGAAAAGCAGTTGAGGTACAAATTCCCGGCATCAATACCCCGGTTTACGCCCTGATATTTTTGGTTACGCCTGAAACGAAGCCGGGTCTGGATATGAGACTAGTGGGTCATCTTGCAGAGATCGTTCAGCCGGAAAGCTTTTTGAAAAGGTGGCTGAATGCGGAATCTGAAAAAGAACTCCGTGAAATTCTGATGAGTGATGAACATTTTATTCACGTTTCGGTTGACGATAACCGGTATTTAAAGGATCAGATAGGACTGAAAATAGGGGAGATCAGGCTGCCCGGGGAAAGCCTTATTGCCATAATCTATCGTCATGGTGACCTGATTATTCCTCACGGCAATACGGAACTGGAGCCGGGAGATGAACTTTCAATCATCGGGCAGCCTGAAGACATCAGAACGCTAATGAATAACAAGATGGATATCAGATAATGCTAAGCACCGGACTATTTTTTGCAGCTGGAATAATATTACTGCTGGGAGGCGCGCACTTGTTGGTAAGCTCCTCATCTGCGCTGGCCGTGAGATTCGGTATCCCGGCCATTTTTATCGGGGTTACCGTAGTAGCCTTTGCAACCAGTGCGCCGGAAATAGCCGTCAGCCTCGACGCTGTTCTTAACGATCGAGCCGGGCTTGCCCTGGGTAATGTAATAGGCAGTAATATCGCAAATATACTGTTAATACTGGGAGTCAGCGCCGTAATTAGTCCGATAAAGGTAACACGAAGAGTGATCCGGCTGGATATTCCAATTATGATCTTCGCTTCAGTGATACTATACCTGTTGGCGCTAGATCAGAAACTGCAGCCTGTGGATGGAATCATAATGCTCGTGCTCTTTACGGGTTTTATAGTATTCCAAATTCAACAGGCGAGAAGAGGTAAAAACAGGGCGATATATGATGATGTGAGTGAAGAATTAGCACCTGGTGTCAACCCGTATTTACAGGCTTTCATGCTGATACTGGGCCTCGCTTTGTTGGCTTTGGGTGCGCACTGGCTCGTAGAGAGTGCCATTGTGATTGCGCGTATCTGGGGGATGAGCGAGCTTATAATTGGGTTGACCATTGTTGCAATCGGCACTTCCCTCCCGGAACTGGCAACGTCGGTACTGGCGGCCGGCCGCAATGAATCTGATCTCTCAGTGGGCAACGTTATTGGCAGTAATATATTTAACATCCTACTGGTCCTTGGTATCAGCGCTTTTTTCTCATCCGATGGGTTGCCGATTTCTACTGCAGCCCTCGCGCTTGATTTGCCCTTTATGCTGGCCGTCAGTATTGCCTGCCTGCCGATTTTCTTTACCGGGCATATCATTGCTAGGTGGGAAGGGGCGGTCTTTCTCGGTTATTATGCCGCTTATCTGCTGTATCTGTTTCTTGACGCGACCCAGCATGAATACCTCCCGCTTTTTAATGAAGTCATGATAATTTTCATCGTCCCGATAACCATTTTAACCTTGCTGATATTTACTGTTAGATCCTGGAAAAATTAGGATTTCGGCATGAGTAACTCTGACCCAAACCATGAGAACACTAAAAAAATCATTTAATCCCCTGACGCCTTTTCAGGAGTTCTTTAAAACCGAGTCATCGTCGGGCATTGTTTTGCTAGCTGTGACACTGCTGGCCTTGCTGTTGGCCAATAGTCCGGCAGCCAACAACTATTTCAGTTTTTTTGAGGCTCACCTGACAGTGGGTTTCCCCGGACTGACCATAGATAAACCTTTGCTTTTGTGGATCAATGATGGGCTTATGGCCGTTTTCTTTCTGTTGATAGGCCTTGAAATAAAAAGAGAGCTGAGATACGGAGAATTATCGGATTTGCGTTCGGCACTGTTGCCTCTTGTAGCTGCAGCAGGAGGCGCAATAGTACCCGGGTTGATCTTTTTCTTCTTTAATGCCGGTACTGATTTTGCTGATGGCTGGGCAATAGCCATAGCCACTGACATAGCTTTCGCCATTGGCATCCTGACCTTGCTGGGCTCGGGTGTTCCACTATGGGCCAAAGTTTTTTTAACAGCAGTTGCAGTAGTAGATGACCTGATTGCGATCATGGTAATTGCCATTTTTTACACTTCCGGCATCAAAATGACGGCCCTTATTGTTGCAGCTGCTTGTGTTGTAATTCTCCTCATCATGAATCGCCTGGATGTTCGAAGGCTGGGATTTTACATCCTGGTTGGAATCATACTCTGGGTTGCAGTACTCAAATCGGGGGTTCACGCCACAATTGCGGGTGTAATTTTGGGACTTTCCATACCTGCAACACGGAAGCGTAGTCTTAACTCCATACTCAAGCAGGCAGAGTCGGCAGTTTCGTTGTTTAAAGATGCTATCAGGCACGAACAAGACGAAGACAGGGAAACGGCCTTAAATTTTATGGATGACGTAGTGACTCAATCGGAGTCGCCCTTGCACAGGCTGGAGCATCAATTACATCCATGGGTGGCATACGGGATTATCCCGATATTTGCATTTGCAAATGCAGGATTGGCTATAAACGGCAATTTGATCGCGGCAGCGTTTAGCTCAACTCTGACTTGGGGAATTATATTGGGATTGTTTGCCGGCAAACAGATCGGAATATTTTTGTCGGTTTACTTGATGAAAATACTCGGCCTGAGCACGTTTCCAAATAAAAAGGGTACGCTTAAAATGGTCTACGGACTTGCCTGCCTGAGCGGGGTAGGATTTACCATGTCGCTTTTTATAGCCGGCCTTTCTTTTGATTCGGCAGCCTATCTTGAATATTCCAAAATAGGAATCATTATCGGCTCACTGCTCAGTGGTTTATTAGGCTATGCGCTGATCAGAAGTGCTTTAAAAGATTTAAAACCTGTAGCGCAATACTCGGAGGCCCCGAGCTAGTATTTCAATTCTAATTTGATGCATCAATCCAACCAACAACAACTAAATACCACAGCTATGTCACACTTAAAAATAATACCCAATATAGTAGTCATGAGTACCTTGCTATTCTTTACCATGGCATGTACAGGCAATCAGAATGAATCTTCTTCTACCGGTGAAAGTACCGAGCTGGTAAGTGAAGTAATGACCAAGGAAAAACAGGATTCCCTAACTCCCGAAGAGGTACTGGAAGATTTCAAAGAAGGGAATGAACGCTATATGAATAATAATTTGACGCCCTGGAACTATGTCGAGCAGGCAAAGAAAACAGCATCAGGGCAATATCCTGAAGCAGTTGTACTATCCTGCCTGGATAGCAGGGTACCGGTTGAGCATATCTTCGATAAAGGTATCGGTGATATTTTTGTTGGACGCGTTGCCGGCAACTTTGTCAATGTAGATATGCTGGGAAGTCTTGAATTTGCTACGCAGGTGGCCGGTTCAAAGCTGGTCGTAATCATGGGACACGAAAGTTGCGGTGCTGTGAAATCGGCCATTGACGACGTTCAGTTAGGCAATATTACTGCCATGCTTGAAAAAATAAAGCCTGCTGTTGCGATGACCGGCAACTATGAGGGCGAGCAAACTACTCAAAACAGCGAATACGTAACGCGAGTTGTGGAAAACAATGTGCGATATACAATTGGAGAAATCCGCGAGAAGAGCCCGATTATCCGGCAATTGGAAGAGGAAGGTGACATTCTGATAATGGGAGCTTTCTATGACCTGGATACCGGAAAAGTTACTTTTCTGGATTCCTAAACCTATAATCAACCGGGAGTCGTCAGTTGATTGACGCCCGGTTTTTCTATCACAGCGGCCAATCCAAAATTAGTTTAAGAATGCTGTTGCCCGGGACACGAAGCCTGTATCCGGGCTATCCTGAACTTTTGAGCTGTGTTACCGGTATCCCAAAACGGTTTAGGAAGGGGTTGTTAGTTTAGAAATTGTGTAAAAGATTAGATTTCATCCGCTCGTTCTGCCAGTTCAAACCAGCGTTCTGTTTTCTCATCAAGTTTGTCTGAAAGCTCGCCATAGTCAGCAGATTTTTCCTGAAGCTCTTCATGACCTAGAGAACCGCTGCTCATTTCGTTTTCGAGCTCCTGTTTGGCTCGCTCCAGCTCGGAAATTTCGTCCTCCAGCTTCTTGTATTCCCGCCGCTCGTTATAGCTGAGTTTTTTGCTCTGCTTCTTTTTAGAAACTGGAGAGCCATCGGAGTTTCCGTTATCGCTGATTTGTTTTTCCTGTTTCTCCGACTCTTCACTTCCGGCTGATTTGATCTCCGCAATTTTTTGTTCGCGGTATTCCTCATATGTGCCGTGATGGCTTCGAATTTCTCCGTCTCCCTCAAAAATGAAGTAGTGTTCCACCAGTTTATCCATGAAAAATCGGTCGTGGGAAACCAGAATCAGGCAGCCGCCAAAATTCATTAAAAATTCCTCAAGCTTGTTCAAGGTAAGCAAGTCCAGGTCATTGGTGGGCTCATCAAGAATTAGGAAATTGGGGTTCTTAAGCAGAACCATCATCAAACCCAGGCGCCGTTTTTCACCGCCGCTTAGTTTTTCAACAGGGGTATACTGCATTTCCGGGGTGAACATAAAATGTTCCAGAAACTGGGAAGCAGATATTTTTTTACCGTTAGCCAGTTCAATGACTTTGGCGACCTCCTCAATGACATCGATAACCCGCTGGTCTTCGTCAAAATCCATCTGCTGCTGGCGGTAATGGCCGAAGGCAACAGTTTCCCCGGTACGGATCTTGCCGGAATCATAAGGTTCTTTCCCGGTAATGATATTTAAAAAAGTGCTTTTGCCGGATCCGTTTTTCCCGATGATGCCAATACGCTCACCCTTTTTAAAAGAATAGGTAAAATCGTCCAGTATTACCTGGTCTTCAAAGCTTTTGGAAACTTTTATCAGCTCTAGAATTTTGCCGCCGAGACGCTGCATATCCATTTCCAGCCTAAGTTCAGGGTCGTCGCGGCCTGTATCGGCTTTTTCCTTGGTCTCATAAAAATCATCTATGCGCGATTTTGATTTGCTGGTTCGCGCTTTCGGTGAACGACGCATCCACTCCAGCTCATTTTTATAAAGCTGTTTTGCCTTGTACGCTTCCCGGCGCTCGATTTCCTGCCTCTCGGAGCGCTTTGCCAGGAAATACTGGTAATTGCCTTTGTGATGATAAAGGTCCCCATTGTCCAGCTCCAAAATATGGTTGCAGACCCGATCGAGGAAGTAACGGTCATGTGTTACCATCAGCAGCGTTACGTTACTTTGTTGCAGGTACTCTTCCAGCCATTCAATCATCTCCACATCCAGGTGGTTGGTAGGCTCATCGAGAATCAGCAGGTCCGGGTTATCCAGTAAAACAAAAGCAAGGGCGACTCTTTTACGTTCTCCTCCTGATAAAGAGGCAATGGGCTGTTCAAGGTCGTGGATATCCAGCTTTCCAAGTATCTGTTCCAGCCGGTGCTCAAAATCCCAGGCATTGGCAGCATCCATGGCTGCGGTAGCTTTTTGAAAAGCTTCCTGAGTCTCCGGGTTAAAGTCATGAGCCTGCTTTTGAGCCGCTTCCTCATAATTCCGCACCAGTTTGACCATCTCTGAATCTCCCTGTGAAATAAATTCACTGATAGTCATGCTGATATCCAATTTGGGTTCCTGTTCCAGGAAACCAATTTCTAAGCCCTTCGCAGTCATGACTTTTCCTTCATCGGGTACTTCGTTGCCGGCCAGGATTTGCAGCAAGGTTGATTTACCGGTACCGTTTTGTGCTATAAGGGCGGTTTTATCGCCTTTGGATATGCCGAAGGTCAGGCCCTCAAAGAGCACTTTATGCCCGTAATTCTTGGAAAGGTTTTCTACGGAAAGATAGGTCATTCGATATGTTTGCGTCTGGAATTAGCTTAAGCAGATTATTTCAGGGATCATCAGGTCAGGCCGGGGATACCTCTTTTATAGCCTGAAAATATATGAAATTTAAGTGAAGTTATCAGTATTCCGTACTTTTGAATATGCACCGGAAATGGTATCCTTAGCCCATGTTTAAAAGAAAACCGAAAAAGCGTACCGAGATAAATATATCCGGTATTACCGTGGAAGTTGTCAGGAAGAAGGTTAAGAATATCAACCTTCGTGTGTATCCTTCCACGCGGGAAGTCCGCATTTCAGCTCCCTGGTATCTTAAATTGAAAGTGATCAGGGATTTTGCCGAATCTAAGTTGCCCTGGATTAAGAAGCACTTTGAGAAGATCCGGGAGATGCCCGATGTCACTGAGCCCGGCTATGAAAGCGGTGAAATACACTATTATCGGGGCAAGCCCCTGGAGTTACTGGTTACCGGTAAAAATGCCAAGCCCAAAGTAACCTTGCTGCCGGATGAGGGCAGGCTCGAGCTTCAGGTCAGGCCGGGTTCTGCACCGGGCAAAAGGGCAAAAGTACTTCAGGAGTGGTACCGTGCAAGGCTTAAAGAGGAGATACCGAAACTTATTGAAAAATGGGAGCTCCCGATGGGCGTAAATGTCCAAGAGTTTGGAGTGAAACAAATGAAAACC
Organism: Halalkalibaculum sp.; assembly: GCA_035269475.1. Classification (GTDB taxonomy): domain Bacteria; phylum Bacteroidota; class Rhodothermia; order Balneolales; family Balneolaceae; genus Halalkalibaculum. The sequence goes on along the minus strand of DATFJD010000130.1, from coordinate 6,769 downwards.
CGCTGGGGTAGCTGTAATATACGTGCTCGCCGCATCTGGCTGAATCTTGAACTGGCAAAGAAATCTCCCGCATGCCTGGAGTCGGTGGTTGTTCATGAAATGGTGCACCTGCTCGAAAGGCTTCACAATAAACGATTCTATCGCCTGATGGATCGGTTTCTACCCGACTGGCGTGAAGCCGAAAAAGAGCTGCAGGGCCGGGTGGATTAATTATATGAGATTCCGGTACTGACGGCCAATGAGTAGCTGCCGGAAAAAGCTGACCCTTATTTTAAGTTCTTGGTCTTTGCTTTAGAAGCTTCAGCCATAGATTCATGATAACTGCTAAGCTTATCAGCCAGTTCCTCATCCGATGTGCTGAGAATTCTTGCGGCAAGAAGTCCGGCATTTTTGGCCTTGCCGATAGCAACAGTGGCAACCGGAACGCCGTTGGGCATCTGTACAATAGAGTAGAGGCTGTCAAGGCCGCTAAGGGTGCTGGTCTTCACGGGTACACCGATAACCGGCAGCGTGGTGTATGCGGCTGTCATTCCCGGAAGGTGGGCGGCCCCGCCGGCCCCGGCTATAATGACTCTGAGCCCTCGTTCACGCGCAGATTTGCCATAATTTGCCATCACATCAGGGGTGCGGTGGGCAGAAACTACTTTCTTTTCGTAAGGAATATTCAGATCGTCGAGTATTTCGCAGGCTTCTTTCATGGTAGGCCAGTCGCTGTCGCTGCCCATGATGACGCCGACTATTGGTCTTTCTTTACTCATGGTGGAGATATTTTAATGATAATTTTCTCAATCTAAATAAAGAATTCTGAATTCAGAATTCTTTATTCTTGGTTTTTATATCCGTATTCCTTGGGTCAATCTCTGTGCTCTCGCGTAGGTTTCTTCCATATCCTCTCCCAATAGGGTAAAGTGAGCCATTTTTCGGCCCGGCTTGCTGTCCAGCTTGCCGTAAACATGCAGGTGGCCATCGCTCGCTTTCAACAATTCGGGTGAACTATCAACCCTGGCATCGCGTCTTTCGGTTCCCAACAAATTGATCATGGCAATAGCCGGCGATCGTAACTCGGAAGATCCGAGGGGCAATCCCATTACCGCACGTACATGATTCTCAAATTGAGAAGTTACGCAGCCCTCAATGGTATAGTGCCCGGAGTTATGCGGGCGTGGGGCAGACTCATTAAGCAAAAGGCTCCCATCAGGTTTCAGAAAAAACTCAAAGGCAAAAATTCCTTTTCCGTCAATAGCTTCGGTTGCCTTCAAGGCAAGCTCCCGGGCTTTCTCCCGGATGGCCTTATCTACCGGCGCGGGTGACCTTACCGCAACACAGATATGGTCTTCCTGTACGGTTTCACAGCATGGATAGACCATGTGCCCGGTTTCATTTCGGGCAACCTGCACCGCAAGTTCGTGGCTAAAGTCGACAAAGGATTCGGCGATGATGTCATGGCCCTTATTCCCGCCTAGCTTGTCAAAGGCTGCTTTGGCTTCTTCAATACTTGCAATGGTTTCATTCCCATAGCCGTCATAACCTCCTTTAGAAGATTTGAGGATGTACGGCCACCCGTGCTCATCGCCAAATTCGGAGAGATCTGCTTCGTTTTCCACCAGGGCATAGGGACTAACGGGAATCCCCGCTTTCTCGAAGGTCTGTTTTTCAATCAGCTTGTTTTCGATCAGGGCGAAGCTTTCAGGGGAGGGAAAGATCGGGGTACCGCTCTCCGCTTCTACTTCTTTTAGTATATCAGAGTTGATAAACTCATTTTCCAGGGTCAGCACATCACAGGTCCCGGCAAATTCAACCAGGTCGACTATAGAATCAAATGATCCGGTTTTTGAATAGGGAGTCATAAATTGAACGGGCTCGTTTTCGGGGCGATCGGAAAAAACGCCTACCTGGATTCCATAGCGGAAGGCCTGCAAGCCTGACATCCTGGCCAGTTGCCCGGCGCCTAAAAAACCGATTCTAAAATTTGCGGATAGGGGATTCTTAAATTCTTTCACAACCTGCTGTACGTATATTGGGTTAAAATTTATGCAATTATAAGCATAATTCGACTGGGAATTAAGAAAACGGGGCTAAGAAAATTAATGATGCTCATGTATTAATTCCCCATTCTTTATTTTGTAGAAAGAATCGTATTTTAAACGCGAAATTACGAGCCATCTCATTAGTAAACAGACGTAACAGCATACATGGATATTGAAGCAAAACTACAGCAGGTGAAAGAGCGCTATGAGGAGGTTACCTCTGCAATGAGTGATCCCTCCGTTTTTGATGACCCTGATCACTATACCGAGCTCAGCAAAGAACACAGTGACCTTAAGCAACTCGTCGAACTATATGAAGAGTGGAAAGATATTAAAAACCAGCTGGCCGGCAATAAGGAACTGATTGAGGATGGAGAGGATCCGGAAATCACCGAGATGGCGGAAGAGGAAAACAAAGAGCTGAAGCCGAGGCTGAATGAACTGGAAGAAGAGATCAAATACAAGCTGATTCCCAAAGACCCGGATGATTCCAAGAATGTTATTGTTGAGATCCGTGCCGGGACGGGTGGTGATGAAGCCGCAATTTTTGCCGGCGACCTATTTGATATGTACCGGCGATATGCCGAAAAGGTGGGTTGGAAACAAAATGTAATGAGCGTCAGTGAATCAGAAAAGGGTGGATTCAAAGAGATCGTGTTTGGCCTGGAGGGCGAAGAGGTATATGGCAAGATGAAATACGAAAGCGGGGTACACCGCGTTCAGCGTGTGCCTGATACCGAGACACAGGGACGGGTTCATACCTCTGCCGCAACGGTTGCCGTACTCCCTGAAGCCGAAGAGGTGGATATAGATGTGAACATGTCAGATATCCGGGTGGATACCTTTCGCGCAAGCGGTGCCGGGGGACAGCACGTTAACAAGACGGATTCGGCTATCCGCCTGACTCACGAGCCCAGCGGTGTGGTGGTAGAATGCCAGCAGGAACGTTCTCAGCATCAGAATAAGGAGAAGGCAATGACCATGCTTCGTTCCAAGCTCTATGAAATGGAAGAAGAGAAGCTTAGAAAGGAGAGGGCGGAAGAGCGCAAAAGCCAGGTATCCACGGGCGACCGAAGCGCCAAGATCAGAACCTACAACTTCCCTCAAAGCCGACTTACCGACCATCGCATCAACCTTACCCTCTACAACCTGGACGATATTATGAAAGGGGAGATAGGAGAAGTCATCAAGGCACTTCGGGTTCAGGATAACCTGGAGAAGCTAAACGCCGTTATGGAGTGAAAAATCAGGATACAGGATACAAGATACAGGATATAGGGTACAGGGTGCAGGATAGGGCTTAATTAATTATCTTTTTAAATTGTGTTATGAGGGAGCTCAGCTCCCGTATATTGAGCACATTCGGCGGGAGCAGAACTCCCTCTAAACCTTATTCAGGATACGAGGTTCATGCTTGCACCGGTTTGATCGGTAAACTAGAAAAGAAAAAATTTGCAATTCCTCTCAAAAAAACTTCATCCTTTACCTGCAACCTGCTTCTAAACCTTCGGCCCAGCCTTAATCAGTTCCTGGCTCGCAGCTTCCTCAAATTGTTCAAAGTTTTCCGCAAACATGCCCGCCAGCTTTTCTGCTTTTTGATCGTAAGCGTCTTTGTTTTTCCATGTATTCCTAGGCACAAGAATATCATCGGGTACACCATCCACTTCCGTGGGAATAGCGAGCCCGAATACGGGATCGATTTCAAATTTAGCATCCTCAAGTTTGCCTTCCAGGGCAGCACTCAGCATCTGACGGGTATACCTCAACTTCATGCGATGTCCTTCACCGTATGCTCCGCCGGTCCAGCCGGTGTTTAACAGCCATACGGTAGAGTTGTGTGTACGGATCTTTTCTGCCAGCAGTTCTGCGTAAACCGTTGGGTGAAGAGGCATAAAAGGAGCACCGAAACAGGCTGAAAATGTAGCCTGCGGTTCCGTTACCCCGCGTTCAGTCCCGGCAACTTTGGCTGTATATCCGCTGATAAAGTGATACATCGCCTGCTCAGGGGTAAGTTTAGAAATAGGAGGCAGTACCCCGAAAGCATCACAGGTCAGGAATATGACATTGCTTGGATGATTTCCCACCCCGTCATTGCTGGCATTCGGTATGGAGGTAATGGGGTAGGAGCAGCGGGTATTCTGTGTAAGGCTGGTGTCGTCAAAATCAGGCTCCCGGTTTTCATGCAGTACCACATTCTCCAGAATGGTTCCCGGCATTTTAGTGGTTGCGTAGATCAGCGGCTCGTTTTCTTCAGATAGGTTGATGGTTTTTGCATAGCAGCCACCCTCAATATTAAATACCCCGTCTTCACTCCAGCCGTGTTCGTCATCACCGATAAGAATTCTGCTCTGATCGGAAGATAGGGTCGTTTTACCCGTTCCTGACAGCCCAAAGAAAACGGCCGTATCACCATCTTTGCTCATGTTCGCAGAGCAGTGCATGGCCATGACATCTTGCTTGGGCAGCAGATAATTCATGATGGAGAAGATGCCTTTCTTAACTTCCCCCGAGTACAGGGTGCCGCCAATAAGAATAATTTTTTTATCAAAGTTCACCAAGATAAACGTTTCCGTATCGGTTCCGTCAACATCAGGATTGGCCTTGAAGTTGGGAGCTGCCAGTACGGTAAATTCCGGCTCATGATTTTCCAGCTCACCTTTATTTGGACGAATAAACATGTTATAGGAAAACAAACCGTGATAGGCGGCTTCACTTACTACCCGTACGTTAAGGCGGTATTTTTCATCAGCACCCGCAAAGCAATCTCTCACATATAATTTCTTATCACTCAGATAGTCGGTGACCTTTTCAAACAGGTTATCAAATACCTCTTGATCCGTAGGCTGGTTGATTTCACCCCAGTCTATATCATCATGGATGGAAGACTGGTCAACAATAAACTTATCTTTTGGAGAACGTCCGGTGTACTTCCCGGTCAGCACTCTAAGAGCATAATCTTTAGTTAAAATAGCCTCACCGTTCTCAATAGCCTCCTCATAAAGTTCTGGTGGCGTCAGGTTCCAAAGTGTCTGTTCATTTTCTTCCAAATTAAGGTAGTCAAGACCCACTGAACTCCTAGGATGTGAATGGTTGCTCATCAGTAAAATTTTTATGCTTTACGTTTATATTACAATTGATGAAATAAAAAGATAGAGTCGTATCTATCTGTTGTTTTAGGTGCTGAAGATACAAATAATTTCGTTGAAAATGGATGCGGAAACCGATTGCGAAGGCATGCAGAGAAGAAAGCGCTTACATCCTTAATTGTTAAATTATATGGATTGGGAGGCTTAATATTTGTGTGATAGGATGGATCTGAGGCTTATCTTTTATGTTTTGGCATCTCTAAACCTCTGATTTAAACCCTCAGCTTATCCTTGAAAAGGTATCCGATATCTCCGGTACTTTGTTGCCATTTTTCCGGTGTCGCAGTATGCACTTCTTTTTGAATATCATTTATAATCTTTCCGTAATTTTTGTGATTTTAGGATTATAACTGAAGCCTGATAATATTACTGTCTGCAAACATGCCGCAAAGAAAGGTCACCCTGGGACTTGTTCAGTCAAGCTGTTCCGAAAACATAGAAATTAATATATCGAAGACCGTTGATCAGATTCGTTCTGCAGCCGAAAAAGGTGCTCAGATCATTCTATTGCAGGAACTTTTCAGTACTACCTATTTTTGCCAGTCAATGGATGACCGGTTCTTTGAGTGGTCGGAATCGATACCGGGCCCTGTCTCAGAGAAGCTCAGCGCATTGGCGGCCGAGTTGGATACGGTTATTGTAGCACCTTATTTTGAACGGCGTGCACCGGGTGTCTATCATAACTCTTTGATAGTGATTGACGCAGATGGTACCCTGATGGGGAAATATCGCAAGAAACATATCCCGGACGATCCCGGTTTCTTTGAGAAGTTCTATTTTACCCCCGGCGAGGACGGCTACCAGGTTTATGATACCAAATACGCAAAGATCGGGCCGCTTATTTGCTGGGATCAGTGGTATCCGGAGGCCGCACGGATCACGGCACTAAAAGGGGCTGAAATTCTGGTATATCCTACAGCCATAGGTACCCTGCCGGAGGAGGATAAGGCAATGGGCAGGGAATTTCTGGAAGCCTGGCAGACCATCCAGAGAAGTCACGCCATTGCAAACGGCTGCTTTGTGGCAAGCATTAACAGGACCGGCCGCGAAGAAGAGATTGCCTTTTGGGGCCACTCATTTGTGGCGGGTCCTTTCGGACAAATGCTGGCAGAAGCCGGTACCGGTGAAGAGGCTTTGATCAGTCAGATCGATCTTTCAAAAATTGAAAAACAGCGGCAAATATGGCCCTTTTTCCGGGACAGAAGGATAGATACTTATGGCCCGATACTGAATAGATACATTGATTGAAATTCGAAAAGCTATTACCCAAAGTTTCACAAAGAAGCGCAAAGTTTTATAAAGCCCTTTGTGTGACTTTATTCACTTCGTGAAACTTTGTGTAATAAAAAGTTATACATATTTATAGTGAAAAAAACACCGAATGAGCTAAATTATACCATACCCCCCGAATGGCATCCGCATGCCGGGACGCAGCTGCACTGGCCTACCAACCGGGAAACCTGGCCCGGGGAAAGGATGGAAAGGGTAGAGAGAGTGTATCTTGATATTGTTGATGCGCTGCACAAGTTTGAGCCTGTTCACTTGCTGGTGCCGGACGAAGGATACCGCGAAAAAGTTCTATCGCTGTTTTCTACG
>DATFJD010000129.1:0-9803 GCA_035269475.1 Halalkalibaculum sp. | reverse complement strand
ATCTGAGTCCGGAAGAAGCCGGGAAATCACGTACCAATGAAGTTGACGGGCATGAGGTTCCGGCAAAACATTTCGGACTTATTCTCGAATGGGATGAGTGGGAAGAGCTGGCTGAAAGATTGAAATCTGAGCAGATAGATTTTGTAATCGAACCCTATGTCAGGTTTAAAGGCAAGCCGGGAGAACAGGCCACCATGTTTTTTCTGGATCCAAGCGGTAATGCCCTGGAATTTAAAGCCTTTAAAAATAAGGAGCAGATATTTGCTAAGTAGTTTTGAGATGTGAGTCGTGAGTCGTGAGTCTTGAGACATGAGTATTGAGAAGTGAGACAGGCTTAAATAATCGGATACATTAATTATTGCATTTTCTTAAACATGATCCGCGGTTGACGCAGCTACCGTACGCTCCGTGTTCATTTCTCACGACTAGCCAAACCTATCCGGCAGCCGAGGCACCCCCGTCAACGGTGAGTACTGAACCGGTGGTCCACGACGAATCATCGCTTGCCAGAAATAGCACAGCTTTGGCAATTTCCTCAGGGCGTCCTATTCTTTTCATAGGCAGGGAATCGGGCACTTCATCAAGTACCGTCTCGGGATTTGGAAAAGCCGCGGCAGAATCCTCGTAAAGGGCAGTGTAGGTTGGACCGGGGTTCACCATATTAATACGGATGTCAGGACCGTAATCTACTGCGGCTTGCTTAACCAGTGCTTCAAGGGCTCCTTTTGAAGCGCAGTAGGCCGCGTGATTCGGAAATCCTTTATGTGCTGCTATGGAACCGGTTACCACTATGCTGCCCTTATTTCCGTTGGCTTTCAGGTGTGGGATGGCGGCGCGCATTAGATAAAAGACTGCATGCAGATTTGTATCTATGGTTTGATGCCAGGTTTCCTCCGATACCGTGGTCACAGATCCAAGTCCAAGTACGCCGGCATTGGGGATCAGTATGTCGATCCCTCCGAATTCTGTAATAACAGATGAAACCAGGCTGCGATTTGCCGCGGCTGTACTGATGTCTTCCTGCAAGAAGAGAGCTGACCCTCCCTTTTTTGAAATGCTCTCGACAATTCTTTCACCTTTCTCCTTATTTCGTCCGCTCAGGGCAACATTGGCACCCTCAAGTGCCAGGAGTTCTGCAATTGCCCTGCCTATACCGCCTGTAGCTCCCGTTATAAGGGCTACTTTTCCATCGAGTTTTCCCATCGTGACGTTTATTTATTATTTAATAGAGATGCTCAGGATTCAGGATACCAAAATCCGATTTTTATAGTAGTAGTACCCCCCAACCTCCAACCTCCAACTTCCAACTTCTAAGTCTCAAATTCCTCTTCAATTTCACTGATCTCCATGGCCAATTCTTCCCATTCTGAGTAAACTTCAACCAGTTCGGCTTTCAGCTTGTCGTATTCCATCGTGGTTTTCTTAACCTGCTCCGAATCGTCATAAAATTCGGAATCTGCCATGGCCTCTTCGATCTCTTTTTTACGCTTTTCCAGCTTTTCAATTCTGGATTCGGCCTTTTCAAGCTTTTTCTGCAGTGGTTTTACTTTCCGGTATCTGGCCTGCCGTTTCTCTGCTTCGATGCGGCGTTCCTCCTTGCGGGAAAGGTCCCTGTTCTCTTTTTCAGGCGCACCGTTTTTATTTGAAGGCTCTACTTTCAGTGCTTCCTCTTCTTCTTTCTTCTTTTGAAGGTAATAGGATACGTTGCCCAGGTAGGTACGGATATAACCGGGTTGCACTTCCAGCACTTTGTTGACAATGGGGTCGAGAAAGTCACGGTCGTGAGATACAATCATGAAGGTACCTTCATACTGATCCAAGGCCTGCTGCAGAATATTTTTCGACTGCATGTCGAGGTGGTTTGTCGGTTCGTCAAAGATCATGAAGTTTGCCGATTTTAGCAGCATCCTTGCAAGTGCCAGCCTGCTTTTTTCACCGCCGGAAAGTACCGATACCTTTTTAAAGACATCATCTCCCTGGAAAAGGAAACAACCAAGGATGGTACGCAGCCGGGTTTCCGCTTCCTTGGGTGCCGCCTCCCGCATAATGCCAAGAACATCCTCGTTTAAATCGAGCTCATCAGCCTGGTGCTGCGCAAAGTAGGAGGTGGTGACATTGTAACCCGGTTCACGATTGCCGGAGTCGACAGGCTCATGGCCTGCAAGCATTCGAACCAGTGTTGATTTACCGGCGCCGTTGGGCCCTACAATGGCAATTTTATCCCCGCGGTCGACCGTGTAACTCAGATTGTCAAAGACCTCTACGTCATCGTAGCTTTTGCTGACCTGTTCCAGCTTCATCACCTGGGCACCGCTGCGTTCGGGCGGAGGGAAACGGAATGAAATCTCCTCTTCATGCTCATCGAGTTCGATTTCATCCATTTTTTCGAGCTGCTTAATCCGGCTCTGTACCTGTTTGGCTTTGCTGGCTTTATATCGAAAACGGTCGATAAATTCCTGGGTCTGCTTTATTTCCCGCTGCTGGTTCTTATAGGCCTGCCGCAGGTGCTCCATTCGTTCTTCATGCTTCTCTTCGTAATAGGCATAATTTCCCGCATAGTCGGTTATATCTCCGCGTTCGAGCGCAAGTGTTCGGTTGGTAATCTTATTGAGAAATGCCTTGTCGTGAGAGACTATTATAACCGCCCCTTCATATTCCGTTAGAAAGTTTTCAATCCACTGCAGGGATTCTATATCAAGGTGGTTGGTCGGTTCATCCAGCAGCAGGTAGGTGGGTCTTTGCAGCAGCAGCTTGGCCAGGGCTATACGCATCAGCCAACCCCCGCTAAACTCTTTTGTTGAACGGAAAAAATCGTCGGTATCAAAGCCCAGCCCCATCAGTATTTTTTCAATATCGGCATGAAGGCTGTAGGCTCCTGACTGTTCAAGCCTATCCTGAAGCTTACCGTATCTCTTCATAGCTTCGGAGTACGCATCGCTTCCGGGTTCCAGGTCAGCCAGTTTTTGCTGAATCTCTTTAACATCCTGTTCCAGCTGCAACACGCCCTGAAAAGCACTCTCTACCTCTTCCATCACCGTGAGATCGGGGTCCGGGTCCACACCATCCTGCGGGAGGTACCCCACTGTTTCAGCTTTCGATAGCTGTATGGTTCCTCCATTAGGCTCCATCTCACCTGCTATGATTTTAAGAAGCGTTGACTTGCCGGCTCCATTCGGACCTACCAGGCCTATACGCTCTCCCTTGTTTATGAGAATGCTTATATCATCCAGTAAATGCCGGTCACCCAGCGACAGAGAAATATTTTCTAAAGAAAGCAATGAATTTTGGGCTTTGGTTAAACAGCAGAGTGCAGAAGTTAGGCATTTGTATGCTAATGATTAAACTCTTATCGAACTCTTATATTTGGTCATCAGTAGTATATAATAGGTGGCAGCCTGAATTAAGAGCTGAATCATATGGTTTCTCAATGCATTCGGTTAAAGTATTCTATATCTGATTCTGTTGTCATTCTGCAGCATTTAATAATTTGGCCCTCTTAAAAGAAGGGCATTAAAATCGAATAAGATTACTTTGGGCTGCGGCATAAAAATTCTATTTTAGCCTTCATGACACTATTACTCATATATTTAGGCCTTGCAATCGGGGTATCCTTTCTGTGCTCCATTCTGGAAGCGGTTTTGCTTTCCGTCAGTCAATCATATATAGCAGTTTTGGAAAAAAGGGACCAGAAAGCGGGAGCGCTGCTGCGTAGCATGAAAGAAGATATCGACAAACCGCTTTCTGCTATTCTTAGCCTGAATACTATTGCACATACGGTAGGGGCTGCCGGGGTGGGCGCCCAGGCACAGGTTGTATTCGGTAGTGGCTACGTGGGTATTACTTCAGCTATACTAACTCTGATGATTCTCTTCTTTTCAGAAATAATTCCCAAAACTCTCGGGGCTACGCACTGGCGAACCTTAGCACCGGTATCCAGCCGTATCCTGAAGGCAATGATATGGATCCTGTACCCATTTGTAGTGCTTTCCCAAATGATTACCCGGCTATTGGGTGATAAAAATCATATAACGTTCAGCCGGGAAGAGTTGAGTGCCATGGCAGATAGGGGAGTGGAAGAGGGGATATTTGAAAAAGAAGAATCAGACATACTGAAGAATCTTGTCCGATTAAAATCACTTCGCATCAAAGATATAATGACCCCCCGCATTGTGGTAGTGGGATTTAATGAAGAGAAAACCGTTGAAGATATACTTGACAAAGTTGAGGAGCTTCGGTTCTCCCGCTTGCCTCTTTATGGCAATTCCGAGGATGATATCACGGGCTATATTCTAAAAAATGATTTACTTATAAGCCTGGCCAGGGGGAATGAAAAGAAGAAGCTAAAAGAACTTAAAAGGGATATCCTCATACTGCCTGAAAACCTCTCTTTACAAGATTTTTTCGAGCGGCTTATAGAGAAGCAAGAGCATATCGCAGTTGCTGTGGATGAGTATGGCGGTTTTTCCGGGGTTGTGACCATGGAAGACCTGGTTGAAACGCTGCTGGGCATGGAAATCGTAGACGAAGTTGACGCTATTGATGACATGCAGCAAATGGCGCGTCGCAAATGGATGGAAAGGGCTCAGCGCCTGGGCATAGTCAATGAGGAAACCGAACAGGACCGTATTAACTCAGCCCGCAAGAGTTCCGGCAAGGAGAAGTGATTTTAAATTTCAGGCACTGCTGAAAAGCTTTTTGTGTACAGCTTTGACTGAGGGGATAAGCATATCTGCGGGTAATACAATATTCAGGTTCTTCTTATCGCTGCTGTAGGAGATCATGGAAATCTGTGCTTCGGGAATAGCCTGAAAAACGTATCCGGTCATATTTTCCATTTCGTTGAACTTGCTACCGATAAGGCTGATAATTCCCTGGGACTCTTTTTTGCGAACCTCGCCAAGCTTCTCCAGGGAACCTGTAAGATTGCTGGTGATTTTTTCTGAAGCCAGGGCCAGTGATATGGAGGCTTCTGTTGTGGTGACCACATTGACAGATAACCGGCATTCTTTGAGCACGTTGAAAACCCCGGATAAAAAATCATATCCCATGCGCGTGTGAGGGGAAGTCACCGTGAGTATGGCCACATCTCTCAGAAAAGTCATGGCTTTTGCGTGGCCATCCGTATCGGCTTCTCCCTGGATTACAGTACCCGGATGGCCGGGTTCAAAGATGTTTTTTACCAGAATCGGAATCTGCTTCTCTTCGGCGGGATTCATGGTGGAGGGGTGCAGTACCTTGGCGCCAAAGTAAGCCATTTCGGTGGCTTCACGAAAGCTCAGTTTTTTTATGGGATATGCCTCTTCAACAACTCTTGGGTCACAGGTATAGATGCCGCTGACGTCGGTCCATATTTCAATGCCATCTGCATCCAGGGCAGAGCCCACCAGGCTGGCGCTGAAATCAGATCCTTCAAACCCAAGCGTGGTCGCAGCTCCATTCAAGTCTTCGCCATAGTAACCGCCCATAACCGGGATGAAGCCCTTCTCAACCTGCCGGGAAATTTCATTTGAATTTTTTTGTATTAATGAAATATCGGGGTTGGCACTGCCAAAATTTGAATCCGTCTTAATGATGTTGCGGGCATCTATCCAGGAGGTTTGCAGTCCATAGGCCGATCCACAATAGGTAAGAAGACGCGAGGAGAGCTGCTCTCCGATCGCGGCAACCGCATCTTTCATGGCGGGCTGCAGTTCGCCATTCTCTGCTATCTCATCCAGGTGTTGCAACAGGGCTTCTGTACGATTTTCAATCCATTTTTCGCATTGCTCGCCGAGCTTTGTAATGGCACTTTCTTCGCCCTCTTCAAAGCGGTTCATGAAATTGCGGACCAGCAGCAGGTGCCTCTCCTTAATTTCGTTAGCCATGGAGCTTGCCTGCTCAAAATCAGCGGGTGCCAGTTCTGCCGCTGCGATCAACTGCCTGGTGGTGCGGGCCGTGGCCGATACAATAACGACGGGCCGGTCGTACTTTTTAATGATATCAAGCACTCTTTTCCAGGTGTGTTCGTCACCCATGGAGGTGCCGCCGAACTTTAAAACGCGCATATGTTCAACTCAAAAATGATTTAAAATGAAGCGGAAAATAGCAGGGTTTGAGGATCATTTAAAATTTTGAATGCATTTCTTCCTTTATCATTCTACAGATCCGGTTGATAAGCGGTATACAGCAGCCTTTCAACCGTTCAGCAGCAAGATAAGCTAGGGTAATTTAAAGCTGCTTAATTGGAAGCCCATTCTTTGCAGTTCCCTTTCGTTAGACTCCAGGAACTCAATAATTCTCTTCATGGGTATGGTCTGGGTGATGCCATAGGCCAGGCTTGTTTTTGTTTCTACGTAGACGGAGTCGCGATAGATATCAAAGTTTTCATATTCGGTTGACTTCATCGGATCGGGAACCAGCATCTTGGTTAAATCGGCAGAAGCGGTATTGGTCATCCCAACCCATTCGAACGACCGGAAGTCGTTACGCGTAGCCATTATCAGTCCCCCGCTGATCCCGGGGTTGAAAAGGGCATCCGTCAAAAAATCATCGTATTCATTTCTGCCGGGATTGCTTACAATACCACGGGTAACCATAGGATAACCTTTGGGGTATCCTATGATGTAGACGAAAGAGCCCCACTTAAGGTCAGCCGGATTACCTGCCGGAATACGGAGGCTGGGCGCATTGAAATCAGGGAATTCCGATTTGTTTACCCTTAAAAGGGCGAGGTCGGAATTTTGGTTGTAGTCGATGATTTCAAAACCCCCGACATAGGGCAAGTCATAAATAAGATTGTTCTGATTCTTCTTGATCTTAATAGATTGGATGTATGTTTTGGGTGCTATCCCTTCGCTGTCAATGTACGAGATAAGCGTATCCGGATAGTTGATAACGTGGGCATTTGTAAGCAATGCTACATTTCGTTTGTCGCTGTAGACGGAGATGGCCGTCCCAGCCGTACTTTCATTGCTCGTAAAACTTCTTGTGGCAATTTCTTCGATGTCAACGCCCTCGAGGTCGCTTTTGGTCAGCAGTCGGCCTTCAATAATATAGGTTCGATAGATGCCGGTGGAGGATATTCGGATGACCGATTTCCTGACATCCTGTAGCAGATCCGATACGTCACGGGTAGGGAATGAAGCCGTATAGTTTTCTGAAATTTCCGGAGTTTCCGGGCGTTCCGAAGGTATATTGGAGGCACAACTCCAAAGCAGAAGGCCGGTTAGAATCATGGCTAATGATATGCTGCCAATCCTAGTCATGTATCATCCGATTCAAAGTAGTTATTGAATATCAGAACCTCATATTTTTAGCAGTATCACCCTGTCCTGTAGTTTTTAATTTTTGTTATCACAGGCCAGGCAACAAACAATGCTACTGCGGTTGATGCATATATGATATACCTTTCATTTACGAGAGCCAAGCCGCTTATATTGTTTAAAGCTTTTGCCAGGTTGGTTAAACCTATCACCAGGGTAGCAAATACGATGATTCCCATTAAAAAGTTATATAGATGAGAATTTATAGAAGATTTGTTCAACAGGCTAGCATCATTCATGACGAGTAGCAAAAATATTGTGACGAAAGGCAATATAATACCGTTAAGCGCTTGGGCAAGGATGATGGCAGGGATAGGTTGAACACGGAGTACGCCAAAAGTCACGCCTATGAGTAAAACAGATCCCCAAACCAATTTCATATATTTCCCGCCATCCTTCCAGTTTTCATCCAATTCGCTGCCGAGGAACCCCCGGGCCGTCAGGGCAGCGGCAAGGGGTGCCGTTAGGGCTGAACTGAGCCCGGCTGCAAACAGCCCGACCCCGAAAAACAGCGATGCCCAGTTTCCAAGGGTGTTGCCCAGGCTGCTGCCGAGTGCATGGTAGCTAAACTCACCGGAAATGGAAGAACCCACAATTAAAACCGCCATGGAGACAATACCGCCAAGTATCACGGCAGCACCCAGGCTGATCCTCATCTCTTTCAAATTTTGAGTATGCTTGATTCCGGAACCAAGGAAAAGGTTGTAGGGGACGACGGTAGTACCGATCAGGCCGATAATCAGAATCTCCGAGCCGGTGGGCAGGCGCGGGACAAAAGCCGAGTAGAGAACGGAGGAAACAGATGGCTGCATGAGTATCGCGGTAGTTACGAAACAGATGCCCATGATGGCAACAATGACTCCAAGCGACTGTGCTATTACTTTCGTCGATCCAAACCAAAGAAGCAAAAAAGCAGCAGATCCAATAAGCAGTGTCAGGATAACCGTTGATACGTCGGTTATAAGAGAAGCCCCGGCCACACCGCCCAGTATGTTGCCTGCCTCGTAGGCCGCGCAGCCCAGCAGTATGGAAACAAGTACCAGGTATCCCGTCATCCGCCCGGTAAAACTCTCCCGGAACCGGTGTTTCATTGCTTCCCCAAGGTTCTTTCCCGATGCCAGCGTAAGGCGGGCGCTTGCCTCCTGAAGTACGATGCAGGCGACCGTTGAGAATGCCAGCGCCCAAAGCAGGGTAAAGCCGAAACCGGAACCGGCTGAGGCCGCCGTAGTTATGGTGCCCGGGCCAATAAAGGCTGCAGAAAGAACCGACCAGAACAGGATGTTTAAGAGCCGTGTACGCAAATCAAAATGTTGAATACTAACGATTAATTTTCAAGCAACAAGCTAGAAATATCAAACAAAATCCAAATTATAAAGTAAAATTAACAAAAAGAGATAATTAGCTGTTGGTTGTCAGTTTCATGAAAGTTTGAAATCTACATGAAATAGGGACATTCTAATTTGTTAAAAAGTATCTTCTCATGTTTTAATTTTTAGGTATTTGAATTTTAAATTTGTTTGATAGATGTCATTTGTTATTTGGTTTTTTACCAAAGCCTCCTCCTCCCGGGGTCTGAATATAAAATCGGTCTCCGGCTTCCAGCTCACCGCCGCTGACTGAAGACAGCGGTATTTTACTTCCGTCTTTTTTGATAATCCACTGCTTGCCCGCAGCACCAGGTTTGCCTCCTTCAAGGCCGTAGGGCACTTCAACTCTGTGCTGAGTCAGTACCGACAGCGAAACCGGTTCCAGGAAGGTCAGTTCACGTTCAATACCGTTTCCACCGCGGAATTTACCTTTTCCGCCGGAGTCTTCTCTGACGGCATACTTCTCAAGGCGAACAGGGTAACGATGTTCAAGGATCTCCGGATCGGTACCCGCGGTATTGGTCATATGATGATGAACGGCATCGGCCCCGTGGAAACCAGGTCCGGCACCGGTGCCTCCCCCAATTGTTTCGTAATAGCCGAACTTTTCATTTCCGAAGAGCACGTTATTCATAGTTCCCTGGCTGCAGGCAATCTCTTTGAATGGTTTCAGCAGAAGATCGACCAGGCGCTGGCTGGTTTCGGTGTTGCCGCCGACAACGGCGGGGCAATCTGCAGGATCTTCCCTGAATTCCGGATTTATCATACAAGTGGGCAGCTCTATGGTAACAGGATCCAGCAAACCCTCATTCAGGGGTAAAGGTTCGTCAATAAGCAAGCGCAAAACGTACATTATTACACTGTTGACGATGGCCGGTGTGGCATTCAGGTTGCCGGGATGTACCGCGTCGGTTCCGCTAAAATCGATCTTCAGCCGTTCTTTCTTTTTGATAATTTTTGCTTTCAGTACGCTTCCGTCATCCAGGTATTCAATACTTTCGGAGGTACCGTCGGGCATTTTTTCTAGCATCTCCCTGCATTTGAGAGCCGCTTCATTTTTTATGGCAGTCATGAAATGGGCAATCTTATCTTCCCCGTATCTTTCGGCCAGTAAGCGAAGCGACTCTGCTCCCCG
>DATFJD010000128.1:0-5786 GCA_035269475.1 Halalkalibaculum sp. | reverse complement strand
CCACCCCAGGGTTGGGCTTATCTACAACAATATCGGAGCCTGCTACTATGAAGCAGGTGACTACTCTCAATCCGTAGAATACCTGAAGAAGTCCGCTGAAATAAAAAAAGAAACACAGGGTGCCGATCATCCCGATCTGGCCTTAACTTTTAACAACATTGGAAGCATCTACACTGAAATGGGGCGGCCCCAAGAGGCGATAGACTACCTGAACCGCTCACTGGATATCCGTATTAAGACCTTAGGCGACAATCACCCGGTGTTGTCTAATAATTACAATTCTCTGGGGCTTCTTTACCTTAAGTCTGATGAGCCTGTTAAAGCCATAGAAAACTTTAGCAAGGCGCTCAGTATAAGCGAGAAAACCAGGGGCAGCAGCCATCCCTATGCAGCCGAAGCAAAAACCAATTTAGCCAAAGCCTATCGTGAGAAGGGTAATTTTTCATCAGCCTTAGTGCATTTAAAACAGGCCGAAAATAATTTGTCGCTCGGCGGCAGTCCTGAAACCAATTCCTCAAAACCGGAGCTCCATACTGAATTCAGGCATCCCACCTATGCGGTTGATGTACTTGAAGAAAAGGGAAAAACGCTCTACCGACAGTATAATGAAACCCGTGGGGGTAGCGCTGGCCTGCTAAAGTCGGCACTTGCCAACTATACCAGGCTCTCGAACCTGCTGGATGTTATGCAGATTGGATTTCAGAATGAAGAGTCCAAGCTTCTGATGAGGTCGCGCAGCCATGAAATATATGAGTCAGCCATAAAAGTCAGCTATGAGTTATACAAAGCTACCGGCGAGAAAACTTATTTGAACGAAATCTTTTTCTTCTCCGAGAAGAGCAAGTCACGGGAAATACTGGAATTGTTGAATAATAAAAGGGCAAAAACATATGCGGGAATCCCTGATTCCCTGATTGCCTACGAACAAAGCCTAAAGGAAAAGATCTCTGAAAAGCAGCAGGCTTTAATTTCCGAATCAGGCCCTGACAATGATTCGCTTGAGACTTCTTTATTCAACCTGCATCAGAAGCTGAACCAACACCTGGAAAAGCTTAAAGAAGAGTACCCTAAATATCACGCCTTCAAGTTTCAGTCCGGAGTACCCGATATTTCGGAATTAAGAGAGAATTTATCCTCTAAGAATTTAACCCTCCTGGAATATTTCCATGGCAATGAAAGCACTTGGGCAATTGTCATTAATGCCCATGATATCAATGTCGTGCCCCTTCCCTATACCGAAGAGTTAACGAAAAAAATCGGGCGGTTTAACCGTGCAATTTCTCAGAAAGAAGATCCCTTATATGTCAATTTAGCCAAAGAACTCTACAAGGATTTATTCCAGCCTGTAAAAAAGTATATCAAAACGGAAAACCTGCTTATTGTTCCTGATGGGGCTTTAAACCTGCTCCCTTTTGAAGCCCTGCTATCCGGCAGCGCGGATAATGAAAACTTTATGAACCTTCCTTACCTGCTGAATGACTTTGCCATCAGCTATATGCCTTCCATATCTATGTCCCGCTTCTTTGATGAGCGAAAAAGGAAATCCTATGCCGGCAAATTTGCAGCTTTTGCACCGGTATTTTCAGGAAGCGATATAACCGACCTGCCGGCGGTCGCCAGCAGAAGCGACTGGGAAGCACTGCCTTCGACCCGGTATGAGGTTCAGCAAATCGCCAGCTCAATAGAAGAAGAAAGGAGCTTATGGGCCAGGCTGACTGGCGAAGGTGTAAACCGGATATATACCGGAATTGAGGCAACGGAGAGCCGTTTCAAAAACAGTTCATTGCAGAACTACCGGTACCTTCACCTGGCAACTCATGCATTTGCCTCAGACACTACTGAAGGCAGGGCAGGCATAGCGTTTCATCCCGAAGCGGATGCAGGCAGTAACGAAGATGGTATACTTTACTCAGAAGAAATTTACGGCTTAAACCTGGGGAACGAGCTAGTAGTACTGAGTGCCTGTGAAACGGGAACCGGGGAGGTTCGTACCGGTGAAGGCATCATTGGTTTAAGCCGAGCCTTTCAGTATGCGGGAGCCGAAAACCTGTTGGTATCCCTGTGGAGTGTGGAAGATCGCTCCACGGCACAGCTCATGATCTCTTTCTATGAGCGTCTGCAAAACGGAAACAGTGCAGCCGGCGCATTACAATCGGCAAAACAAACACTAATCAATACCCCCTCTTACGCCCATCCGAGATACTGGTCATCCTTTGTATTTATCGGAAATTAATACCGGATAATAGAACATTCATCCTAGTTATCAGGATCCGTGTTGTCGTCTTCTTCCTCATCCTCCGGTTTATCGGTAGGCGGGTCGGGCATGGCAAAGGTAGCGATCTTGAACGAATTGTCTGGAAGGTTATCAATCATAATAATCTCCTGAATGTTTAATGTAACTTAGTCTTGTCGTTCCTGTCGTGTCTATAGAATGCTTATTTTTTTTATCATTGACAAACATTTTTGTAAAATGCCATGCACAGATAATAATATGGGGCTATGTTTAAATACCGGGGCTTGTGAAAAAACAACTAATTCTACTTCTGATCACTGCTTTCTTATGGCCGGTTTTATGTAACGGCCAAAGCCTCCAGCTTGCCGATTCGCTGCGTGTGAAAGGAGAGAACCTGCATGAACAGGGAAAGTACCGGGAGGCCGAATTTTACTACAACGAAGCCTACCAGCTATATCAGCAATACCAAGATACGGCTGCCTTGATTCAGGTAGGGATGTATTACGGGGAAGTGTTATTCACGAGGTCAAAGTATAATAAGGCTATCGACTTGTTAAACAGCGTGATTAACGTTGACCATATTACCCGGGATACGCTCAGAGGCCGCATGGAGCGAACCTTGGGGATGGTTAAGGAAAAAATTGGACGGCTGGAAGAGTCTGTGATTCATTACGAAAATGCCTTGAAACTTGCCCGGGAAACGAATGACAGCCTAATGATAGGCTATACTTTGCAAAGTATTGCTAACAATTATAGAAATATAGGCAATTATTCTAAGTCTCTGAGCGCATTTAAAGAGACGATTCCGATCCTCGAAGGAATCCGCAATCAGGGCGGGTTATCATCAGCCTATAGCAATATCGGCTCAATCTACCGGGAACTGCTGCTTTACGACCAGGCGCTTGACTATCTAAGCAAAAGCCTTGAGATCCGTAAAGAAATAGGGGACGTTAATTTGCTTGCAAAAGTGTACCTCGAGATTGGAGGCCTTCAAAAAGACCTGGGAAACTACGACCAGGCGCTCATAGCTTACCAGAAGAGCCTTGAGTATTACAATAAAGTGGGTGCCCCGGTAGACAAAGCAATATTATTAAATAATATTGGCACGCTTTATTCACAAATCGGCAATCCAGCCAGGGCGCTGCAATATTATGAAGAGAGTTTATCAATAAGAAAAGAAGTATCGCATCCCAGCCGCCTGACAACCTTATATAGCAACATAGCCAATCGCCGGTTTGAACTTGGGGATACCCGGCAGGCCGCGGATTATTATCAAACGATTCTATCTATCCGTAAAGAGTATGGAAATATGAGAGAGGTGGCAAAAACGCTGATTGACCTGGCAAAGGTGGAGCATAAGCGTGAAAATATGCTCGAGGCTCTTGATTATGCCAACCGTGCTTTTGGGATCGCAGATTCCGTCAAAGATTATTCCCTGCTGAATGATGCGAGCAGATGGCTGGGTTTCATAAACAGGAGCATGGGTAATTCTCGCCAGGCTCTATCACAGTTCAAAAAAAGCCTTGCCTACAGCCGTTTTTTAAGTACACGCTCCCAGATTCATCCATTGATGAGGCTAGCCAAGGCTTTTGATGAACAGGATTCCGACAGCGCCCTGGCCTACGGTAGCGAGGCAGTTGCCTTAATTGAGAAAGGGCGTTCCAGCGCCGGTTCAACCTCGGCTATTAAAGCCGATTATTTCAAGCAATATTCCGATTTTTATATCGATATGGCCTCTTGGATGCTTAAGTACAGGGACAAAGGGGCAGAGGCCTATGCCCTGGTAGAGCAGGCTAAGGCACGTACGCTGGCCGATGAGCTTGTACAAGCTTCCCAGCGCATAGATGAGGCCCTGCCTGATTCGATCCGTATCGTGCGCAACGAAAAGATATCCGAAATTGACGCGCTGTACTCCAGGCTGCAGGCTTCTGAAAGCAAGGACGCGCAAGAGCAGCTAGAAACGGAAATCAGGAAAAAAGAACTTGAATATGCCGCTTTCCAGAACAGGCTGCATCAAATGTATCCCGATTATAAAAAGCTTGAACTCCAGGAACCTGTTAGCCTGAAACAGGCTCAGTCTATAAATGAGCCTGAAACAGCCATCCTGGAATATGCGGTCAACAACGACCGGCTGCTGGCATTTTTTATTAGCGAAAACCGCTACCGGGTGCACCAGTATTCGCTCAATGAGCTTTCAGAAAAGCGTGATCTGAAACTGAAAGAGCTGGTGCAAGATTTTAAAGACGCCATCCTTTCGCAGGCCGGCAGAGAAGAGTTGGACCTGCGTTCCGACCCACTCTACGATCTATTGCTGAAACCTTTTGAAGAGCAGCTAGACAGCTACAAAAACCTTCTTATTGTTCCGGACGGCCCGCTGGCCTACCTGCCTTTCGAGGCTATCCGTAACGGCGATAGTTATCTGATTGAACGTTTTAATATCAAATACTCTCCCTCTGTTACCAGCCTTTCCCTACTCAAAGACCCTGAAAAAGAGCAGGAGATGCAATTGCTGGCCGTGGCCGGTTCGGAGGTCATGAATGTCGATTCGGAGACCGGTAGGCGCATATCTTCCTATTCTGCCCTGCCTTCTACCCTGATTGAGATCGACTCTATTGCTTCTCATTTTAGCAGGGTAACCACCCTCAAAGAAGAGGCGGTGACGGAAAAAGCTCTCAAGCAGCACTTGAACAACCGGTACAAATATATCCATATGGCTTCACACGGCTATATTGATGAAGATCACCCTGCACAAAGCGGCCTCAGGCTGACCGGAACTCAAGATATGGAGGCTTCTTCGGAAAATGACGGCCTCTTAAAGAGTTCTGAAATTTACCGGCTCAACCTAAGTTCAGACATGGTTGTACTTAGTGCCTGCAATACCGGCATGGGTAAAGTGGTGAAAGGTGAGGGAATGCTCGGCCTGCAGCGTTCTTTCTTCTATGCCGGCACCTCTACCGTGGTAGTCAGCCTGTGGAATGTATATGACCGATCTACCGCTTCCCTGATGAATGAATTTTATAAATCCATACTTAAGCAAAATAAAAATCCCCGAACTTCCTGGTGGAACAAGATAGCCCGCAACATAGGATGGGACGACTCAATACCTTTCGGCGAAAAAGCAACTGCCATGCAAAGAGCTAAACTTCAGCTGATCAATCACCCGCTCTATAACCATCCGGTATACTGGGCACCATTTATTGTGGTGGGGAGGTGATTATTAGTAGAAAGTAGAAAGTAGAAAGTAGAGAGTAGAGAGTAGAGAGTAGAGAGTAGGAAGTATATTTGTTGTCTGTTCCTGAATGCCCTTTCGAGATGGTGCACATCTGCAAGGTGTACGCCATTGGAGACGCTGTAACGGGGTCCGGGGACAGACAGACTTTCTACTCTCTACTTTCTACTTTTGACTCCTTACTCCCTCGTAATTTCTATAAACTCCTGGTTGTCTACTTCGGGGGCTTTATCGGTATTAGCTATCAGCACTGTTGTGGCATACATGGTTTTGGCAATTTTTGCCATTTTTTCAAAGCGTATTTTATGCACTTCGTCTGAAGGA
>DATFJD010000127.1:0-12027 GCA_035269475.1 Halalkalibaculum sp. | reverse complement strand
TTACTTCACTCGGCAGTATTAACGCGCTCATTGCAGTCATGCTTGGAGCTTTCGGTGCCCACGCTTTGAAAAACAGGCTAAGTGCCGATATGCTTGAAATATTTCAGACAGGCGTACAGTATCATTTTTACCATGCCTCGGTTTGCTGGCAGTAGGAATCATTGCCTATCACCTGCCGGAGTCGGGTTTGCTGAGATGGTCGGGTTGGCTGATGCTTGCCGGGATCATCATA
The DNA here is from genome assembly GCA_035269475.1 of Halalkalibaculum sp. Taxonomy (GTDB): domain Bacteria; phylum Bacteroidota; class Rhodothermia; order Balneolales; family Balneolaceae; genus Halalkalibaculum. The sequence continues at coordinate 11,795 of DATFJD010000127.1, read as the reverse complement.
TTTTCGGGAAGCTTGTATATTCTCTCTACATCAGGAATTACCTGGCTGGGAGCCATAACGCCCATAGGCGGAACAGCTTTCATTATTGCATGGGTGCTGTTGACTATTGCAGTTTTAAAATAGAGAAGCGGTTAAGCGAATCATACTGATTTCAACAAATTACTGTGCTGACTCATGAATCTTCCAAGATCATGAGCACCTTTTGCATGTCATTCAACATGATTTTTCACATCTGTCCAAATCGTGGAATTCAATAGGATAAAACATTCAATATAACACTGTACTGTTTTTTAATCTCGCAGATTCTCGCTGTGTATATCGCCGAGTTGGGCTGATGAACAATCAGCTGATAGAAAATCACCTGCGATCCTTAGCGAATAAATCAACGGGTCTATGAGTGAAGTACAATGAGGGATTGATTTTAATTATCTTAAACAATCCAGCCTTATCTTCAGAAAACAAATAATTTTTCAATGATAAGAAAGCATTTTGGACAGTAATAATGATTTTATACGCTTAGGATTTTTGCCCCGTTCTAAAGTGATAATATCTAACAAATTAAAGCTCTTATGAAAATCCGCACTCTACTTTTTACGCTATTAGCTGCGCTTCTGGTAATACCCATAACCGCAGAGGCTCAAAATGAAATCCAGCGGGAACGAAGCTCCTTGCGGGGTATCAACGAACTGGGATTTACCGTAAATCTTGAAACCAATGTTACCCTAAATGAGAAAGGGGAAATTGAGGTAACTTCTATAAAAGATGCCGCACGCAAGCGCTTAAGCGAGGCAGGCATACCGCTGGTCAGTGACAGCGAGGTAGAATCTTCTGCCGATATCCCCTTCCTTTATATGCATATCAATACTATGGACGCAGGACAGGGGCTGGTTCCCTTCTCGGTTTCCATCCGCTTTTACCAGCCGGTAAAGCTTCAGCTCAACCGTGACCTCCAGACGTCTGCCAGTACCTGGGAAACGGGCATGGTTGGCATTGTTTCTTACGACAGGATGAATATCATTCAGGAAGCGGCCGTTAATTTGATGGGCGACTTCATTGATGACTTCAGAAGAGTGAATAACTGATTTTCCATTGTCGGAAATAAGATTTGCCTTCTTGCTCTCGAATACTATCTTTACCGAGAGCAAGAAAACGAAAAACAGGTACTTATGACGAATAAGACGAATAATCTAAGATTCCCGGTGCTCGAAGTTTGACTTATTCCTGATGAACTCGTCCATCTGTTTGATATAAATTTCATGAAAAAAAATACGTTGGCGGGTTCAAAGTCCCGGGCAAACGTAGTATTGATAATTGCAGAGCGATAACTTATGAATATTGAAGAATTCAGAGAATTTTGTAACTCTTTTGAAGGAGCAACGGAAGGATTCCCTTTTGACGATAATACGCTTGCCTTTAAGGTAATGGGCAAAATATTTGCGCTAACGGATGTTGAAAAATTTGAAGACATCAATCTGAAATGCGACCCGGTAAAAGCCGCCACCCTGAGAGATCTATACCCGGAAGTCAAGCCCGGGTACCATATGAATAAACGGCACTGGAACACGGTTGACCCCCATGGCTACCTTTCAGATGTATTGATCAAAGAGTGGATTAAAGACTCCTACGACCTGGTTGTAGAGAGCCTGCCAAGAAAAGACCAGAGAAAAGTTGAAAAGATGATTGAGAAGCGCAAGAAGAAAGAGAAGAAGGAAAAGGAACAGAAGTCAGAAGAAGAATAGGGCAGCCTTACCGGTTTATTCCGACCTTACAAAAAGATTCTTGATACGGGCCAGGCTTTTCTTTTCAAATCTCCAGACAAAATCGAACTGTCCCAGAACAAAACCGTACATAAGAAAAAGCGCCTGGTAGGAAGGAAAAACAACCAGCAACCAGGCTAATACTTTCACCATGGTCCCGGTATCGGTGGAGATGCCCATCAAGTCAAAAAAGAACTGCCGAACATAGAGCGTAGTCATACCTGTGATGGAAAATATGAACAGGATAAGCATTACATGCCAGAAACTATTGAGCCCCCAGCGCTCTTTTAATTTTTCAAAAATTTTTGTCATCTGCTCTCAACCTTCCTGCTTTCCAAAGCCGCTTCAATAGACTTTCCGGCGGCTGCTATTGTTTTATCAATCATATCCTGCGATAGGGAATTGGCCAGGAACCAGGACTCGAAAGGCGAAGGCGGCAGATATATACCGCGCTGCAGCATTTCATGGAAAAAGTGTCTGAATAGTTCCTTGTCGGTTGTATTGGCCGTATCATAATCCTCCACTTCCTGCTCTGTAAAGAACACGCTGATCATGGAGCCTACCCTGTTTATATGTACGGGCACTTCCCACTTCTCAAAAACTTTCTGAAGTCCGTTGTACAGGTACGTTGTTTTTTCTTCAAGCTGATCGTAATGAACCGGCTTCTCCTGAAGCTCACTCAGCAAGGCAAAACCGGCAGCCATGGCCAGCGGATTACCCGAAAGCGTACCTGCCTGATATACCGGCCCCACCGGAGAGACCACATCCATCACCTCTTTTTTGCCGCCAAAAGCACCCACAGGCAGTCCGGCTCCTATAATCTTGCCATAGGTCACAAGGTCGGCAGTGACTCCGTACCGCTCTTGCGCCCCTCCTTTTGCCACACGGAAACCGGTCATCACTTCGTCAAAAATCAGTACCGTATTGTGGGCGTCACAAAGGTCACGCAGGCCGTTTAAAAATCCTGACTTGGGCGGAATACAGCCCATATTACCGGCAACCGGCTCAACAATGATAGCAGCCACCTCTCCTTCGTGCTTATTCAGCAACTCTTTAACGCTGTTCAAATCGTTATAATCCGCTACAAGGGTGTCTCTTGCCGTACCCTTTGTAACCCCGGGGCTGCTGGGTGAACCCAGCGTGAGAGCGCCGCTGCCGGCTTTAATGAGGAAAGAATCCCCATGGCCGTGGTAGTTGCCTTCAAACTTGATAATCTTGTCTCGGCCGGTATAACCCCGGGCCACACGGATGGCGCTCATGCAGGCTTCCGTACCGGAGTTAACCATTCTTATCTTGTCAACGCCGGGCACCATTCGTTTTACCAGCTCGGCCATTTCAACTTCGATTTCAGTAGGCGCGCCGAAAGAGGTAGAATGAGCCGCGGTTTTCTGAACCGCTTTAATTACCGGCTCATAGGCATGCCCCAGAATCATGGGGCCCCAGGAACCGACATAGTCAATATAATCTTTGCCGTCTACATCGGTAAGTATGGAACCTTCTGCCTTATCAAAAAACACGGGCGTACCACCGACGGATTTAAAAGCCCTAGCCGGCGAGTTTACCCCACCCGGGATGAATTGTTGAGCACGTTCAAATAAATGCTTGCTGTTTTCTAACATAATTTATGTTGCCACTGATTTTCACAGATCATTCCAGATGAGCCTGAAACCCATCGGTGTAAATCTGTTGCTTAATAATTCTATCCTTCTCCAATTAGTTTCGATGCCGCTTTTGCGAAATAAGTTGCAATTAAATCGGCGCCGGCCCTTTTAAACCCGATCAGGGCTTCCATCATCGCCTCTTCTTCATTCAGCCAGCCTTTTTCGGCGGCGGCCTTCAACATAGCATATTCGCCGGAGACATTATAGACAGATACCGGCACGCTTACATGCTCTTTTACCGCTCTTACTACGTCGAGATAGGGCAGTCCGGGCTTCACCATAACAATGTCAGCCCCTTCCTGTTCATCCAGCCTGGCTTCCTTGATGGCCTCACGCACATTTGAGGGGTCCATCTGGTAGGTTTTTTTATCCCCAAAACCCGGGGCCGAGTCCAATGCATCACGGAAAGGACCGTAATAGCTGGAGGCATATTTAGCACTATAAGCCATGATGCCGGTATTCTTAAAATTCTGCTCATCAAGGGCATATCGCATTGCGGCAATTCTGCCGTCCATCATATCCGATGGTGCCACCATATCGGCACCCGCCCGGGCATGGCTGACAGCCATCTTAGCCAGCAGTTCAACCGATTCGTCATTAATAATTTCACCGTCTTTTACAATGCCGTCGTGGCCGTAGCTGGAATAGGGATCCAGCGCCACATCGGTCATCACCAGCATCTCAGGAAACTGCTCTTTAATAGCTTTTACCGACTGCTGCATCAACCCCTCATCATTCAGCGCTTCCGACCCTTCATTGTCTTTCTTGCTTTCGGGCACTTTTACAAAAAGCAGAAGTGACCGGATCCCGGCTTCCTGCAGCTCTTCAATTTCATCCATAACCCTGTCTAGCGTGTACCGGTAATAGTCGGGCATGGAAGGGATCTCTGACTTTTGGCCTTTGCCTTCCATGATAAAAATGGGAGCTATAAAATCGGCAGGTTTCAGGTCATTCTCCGCTACCATTGCGCGCAATGCGGAACTGCTTCTGAGCCTTCTGCCTCGTATATAAGGAAATTGTCCGTGTGGCATATTACTATATTAATTAGAAACTATTTTTTACCCCTCATTTACACTGATTTAAAACCATGACATCTTTAACATCTGTGTCAATCTGTGGCCAATTATTTACCGTATTCAACCCAGTCAACCGGATTTTTAAGCCGTTCCAGCAAATAGGCTTCCCGGCTTCCTTCTTCAACCTTAAAGTCATAATCCCAGCGCACTTGCGGGGGCAGGCTCATCAGTATGGATTCTGTCCTTCCGTCGGTTTTAAGTCCGAATAAGGTGCCCCGGTCGTGAATCAGGTTAAACTCTACATAACGGCCGCGGCGGATCTCCTGGAAGTACCGGTGTTCTTCATCATAATCCTCGTCCATTCTTCGCCTGACAATGGGAAGGTACGATTCCAGGAAAGCATCTCCGGCTTCGGTAGTAAAGTTATACCAGTCTTCCGTACTGCGCTCATCTGTTTCACGCAGGTAATCAAAAAACAGGCCTCCTACCCCCCGTGCCTCATCGCGGTGATCGTTGTAAAAGTATTCATCGCATTCTTTCTTGAAACGAGGATACAGATCGCTGCCGTGAATGTCGCAGGCTTCTTTGAAGACTTGATGAAAATGTACCGCATCTTCATCCCACAGGTAATAAGGGGTGAGGTCTGCTCCGCCTCCAAACCAGGAATCCCTTACTTCGTCCATTTTCTCGCTTTCATAAAGTTCAAAATATCGAAAATTAGCATGGACGGTTGGTACCATCGGGCTCCACGGGTGGATGACCAGCGAGATGCCTCCTGCCCAAAACCATCCCTCCTCCACCTCAAACCGCTTTCTGATCAGCTCAGGCAGCGCACCGTGTACGGTTGAAACATTCACGCCGCCCTTTTCAAAAACGTTTCCTCCTTTAATAACCCGGGTGTGTCCGCCACCGCCGCCTTTCCGTTCCCAGTCATCATGGTGAAACTTGGCTTGGCCGTCTATCTCTTCCAGGGCCATGCAGATCCGGTTCTGTAGGCTATATATATAATCCGAAAAACGTTCTTTGATCGCCGGCACTTTATAGTCCCCCTTTGAAGGGGGTGCAGGGGGATGGTTATCTATCCATCGTTCTAGTTCTTTATAAACACCCTCCAGATTTTTTTGGATTTCATCATCACTGAATCTTAGAACCGTAAATCCATATTTTTCCAGCTCTTTTTGCCGTTCCCGGTCTTTATACCATTGTTCTTCGCGATTGTGTGTGGCACCGTCAACTTCAATTATCAGTTTCAATTCTTTACACATGAAATCTGCTATATAATTTAAGACAGGCCGCTGCCGAAGAAAGGTATACCCTTTCATCTTTCCGGCTCTCAAGACTTCTGACCATAGCCGTATTTCAGCTTTTGTTGAGTCTTTACGCAGATTACGTGCCAGTTCTTTTAGCTTTTTATTATATCCTAAGTGCTCAAATTTCTTTTTCATACTTTTAGCTCGTTCCAGCCATCCCCCTGAATTCGGATAAATCCGAATTCGTCCCCCTTCCTCCAAAGGAGTGCCTTCGGCATAAGGGGGACGTTGGAGTTAAAATTAAAAGATTGGCCACAGATTAACACAGATGTATTTATAGATTCTTAACCAACAATTTATCTGTGCTAATCTGTGGCTTCATATTCTTTTACAGTGTCAACAAACGCGCGGGCGTGATCTACCGGGATATTCGGCAGGATGCCATGGCCCAGGTTGGCGATATACTTTTGAGTGCCGAAGCGATCTATCATCCTCGTCACCTGCCTCTTTAGTTCGTCTAAGGGCAAGAATAGCTTGGTTGGATCAAAATTACCCTGCAACACAATGTTATTACCGGTTGCCTCCCGTGCATACTCCGGGGTAATGGTCCAGTCAAGCCCCAGGGCTGAGGCACTGCTCTTATAACCGAGCCTTTCTAATGCGTACCAGCTTCCCTTGGCAAACAGAATGACGGGTACATCCTTGATGGCATCACAGATTTCCATCAGATACGGCATCGCCCAGACGTTAAAATCTTCCGGGCTCAACAGTCCCGACCATGAATCAAATACCTGTACCACCTGGGCACCCGCCTTTATCTGGGCCTGCAGGTAATCGATTGTTGCCTTGGTAAGCTCATTCATCACGTGACGCGTGGCATCGGGATGCTCAAACAGAAATCTCTTTGCCTTTGCAAAATTTTTAGATCCCTCCCCTTCTACCATATAGCAAAATAGGGTCCATGGCGCGCCGGCAAAACCGATCAGCGGAACTCTTCCGCCGAGCTCTTTACGCGTCAGGGTAATGGCTTCCATCACGTGATTCAGCTTGCCGGGGATATCCTCGGCAAGGATAGAAAAGGCATCATCCACCGTTTTAATAGGATTCTCCATAACCGGGCCTTTGCCTTTCACCAAATCCACATCAATGCCCAAAGCCTGGGGAACGGTTAGGATATCGGAAAAAATAATTGCCGCATCCGGACCTATCTCATCGATCGGCTGAAGGGTGATTTCACAGGCAAGTTCAGGATTCTCGACCCGCTCAAAAAAAGTATATTTCTTTCGAAGCTCCATGTATTGCGGCAGGTAGCGGCCGGCCTGTCGCATCATCCATACGGGAGGGCGTTCCACTTCTTCACCCTTAAGGGTTCGAAGCAGAAGGTCGTTTTTTAGCTCTGGAAATTGATTTTTCATAAGTAAATAGAACACGGATCAGGCAAATCAGACGGATAATTGCGGACTTTTATCGCAACCCGTTCAATCAGCCTTTCATGCTTTCTTTGTTAAAAAGATGATCGGCTACAGTTTTAAGTAACTCCTTGGTATCAGGTGAGTCGGCAATTTCAACACCGGTATCAGTTTCATTCCGGAGTGCCTCAGCGGTGGTCGGGCCGATGGCGAACAGGGCGGGCAGCTCACCGTTAAAACCCTGTCCCTGTTTGAATCCTTCAACAGCGCTGGGACTATAGAACAGCACCGCTTGAACCGGATTCACCGGAAGTGAAACCGGCTTAATTTTGGTACGGTAGACCTCTATTTCAAGTACTTCAATATCCCGGTCACTGAGCTTTTCGGTTAGCTCTCCCCTACTCAGATTACCGTGAAAATAAATAACGGAGTTGATCTTGCCCTCTTCAATAATAAGATCGGCCAGGTGGGATCCATCTTCTGTTTTTGGAATTTTGGCTTCCAGGCCAAGTGCCTCCAGGGCCTCCTTCGTTTTAGAACCCACAGCAAAAATCTGTACCTCAGGACGTACCTGCAGTCCATTTTTAATCAAAGACTTCAGGGCTTTAACCCCATTGGCGCTGGTAAACACCCAATCCGATTTGGGGTTTTCATTAATCACTTTTAAAACGCCATCCCAGTACTCGGGAAATTCAAAATCCAGCGCTGGATCGATAATCGGTTCAAGTCCCAAAATACGTGCATACTCCAGCTGCTGTCCCGAAAGCGGACGCGTTACCAAAATATTGCGTTTGTCTTGTCTCATTTAATGAAACACTGATTTAGCAGAATATGCGAATTAGTTGTATATGGATTAAAATTTCACCCAATGAAAACTGCTTAACCCGCTCTATCCGCGTTCTACATTATTGCAATTTCATTTCTTCTATAACTTTAATCGCTCCTTTTTCAAGCAGCTCCTGTGCGGCTTCATAACCGAGATCCCCTGCCTTTCCAACGCTAACTGAGTGTTCATAGTCAAACCGCTCATTTCCATCGAGGGTAAGGGCAACGGCTTTAAAATGCACATCCCCGTCATCAATATTTGCTATCGCTCCAACGGGAGCGCTGCAGCCAGCTTCCATTTCATGAAGAAAATCGCGCTCTATTGTTGTGCAAAGGGCTGTTTCATCGTGGTTCAGCTTGGCAATAATCTCATGCATCGCAACATCGTCTTCACGAACCATCACTGCCATAGCTCCCTGTGCCGCAGCAGGGACCATCCAATCCAGGTAAGCATCGATATGGTGGCCCAGGTCAATGCGGGTAAGTCCGGCCGCAGCAAAAATGGCCCCGTCCCAATTCTTTGACTGTACTTTTTCGAGACGCGTATTGACATTCCCTCGAATATTTGTAATCTCGTGATGAGGGTAACGATTCAGCCACTGCGCCTTGCGGCGATTGCTGCTGGTTGCTATTACCGCATGGTAATCAGGATCATGCAGAAAATCGGTGCCTCCCGAAGTCACCAGCGTATCCCGGGGGTCAGCCCTTTCCATGATTGCGGCGACTTTCAGCGGCAGGGGGTTTTCGGTAGGCAAGTCCTTGAAAGAGTGAACGGCTATATCAATTTCATCTTTCAGCATGGCATCGTCTAGGGCTTTAGTAAATACGCCTTTGCCGCCCATCTCATTTAGCGGCGTGGAAAGATCCAGGTCACCCTCTGATTTGACAAAAATAAGCTCGGTGTTGTGGCCGAGCTTTTCAAGTTGTTTGGCTACCTGTTTTGCCTGCCAGGTAGCTAACTCGCTGTCGCGTGTTCCTATTTTGATATTTTTTGTACTACTCATCTAATGCATCGGTTTCCAGCTTAAACATATCATTAACAACCTTTGTCACCTGCTCCGATTCATGGTGGTCACGCAGGTGTTCGATAGAGTAGGCAGCGATTTTATTCACGATGCGGCGGGTAAGGTTCTCCACTTTGTCCCGGTCGGCATCAGATATTTTATTCTTGAAAAATTCAAACTCATCATCCCGGATGGCATCGAACTTACTGGTAAGAGCTTTGATCGTGGGCACCACTTTCTGCTTGCTGAGCCAGTTATCGTAGTCGGTGAGTTCATCATCCACAATCTTCTTCACCATTGGAATGTTTTCCTCACGCTTGCGATAGGCTTCGTCTGTTACATCACTCAGAAAGTCCATATTAGCCAGATCCACAAACTCCAGGCTGCTGATATCGGGCGCTATATTTCTCGGGACTGACAAGTCGAGCAGTACTTTAAAAGTAGATTTTTCAATGGAAGGCTTCATATGCTCCATCGTAATAACAGGCTCATTTGCCCCTGTAGCTACTATAACCAGATCCGCTTCGGCAATTTGTTCCGGCAGTGCGTTAATGTCTGCAACGTCCAGATCGAAGCGATCGGCTACAAATTCCGCACGATCCCGGGTACGGTTGACCAGCGTGACTCTCCGGGCACCCAGGCTCACCAGGTTTTTACAGGTCACTTTGCCGATTTTGCCCGTGCCGACCAGCAGTATATTCTTATCCTGCAGGGTATCGAAGGTTTTCTTTGCAAACTGAACGGCGGCATAGGCGGTGGTGGCAGCACCCTCCCCGAGGGAGGTTTCATTTCGCGAACGCTTGTGAGCCCGGAAAACATGCTGCATGAGGCGATGGAGTTCACCCGATACGGCGTCTTTTTCCGAAGCCAGCTCATATCCTTCTTTTACCTGCTTTACCACCTGCAAATCTCCAAGTATCTGTGAATCCAAGCCGACAGTTACGTTAAAGAGATGTTCAACGGCCTTTCGGCCTGTTTGCTCAAACCCAAAGGTATGAAACTCATCCAATGAGGAATCGGAATAGGTAACCAGCAGGCGAATCAGTTCCTGCGTGGTGGCATGCTGGGCAAAAATTTCAGTACGGTTGCAGGTGGAAATTACGAAAAGGCTGTTGATGCCTTCTCTATTGGCACCTGCAATAAGCTCGTTCTTTTGTTGGTCACTTAAGCTAAAACGCTCCCTGACCTCGATGGTGGCTTCCCAGTGGTTAACTCCAACCACGCAAAAATCACTCAATGTAGGAGTATCCATCGACATAAATTAAGCACTTACCTTTTTGGGTTCCTGTTCTGAAGAGAGTTCAGGCAATTCATGTTCCAGTTTCTTCAACACTTCGTCAGCCAAGGCCTGTATATACAGCGGGTGGTCATTTAAGCCATTCATGACGGCCATGTTTTCAAACTCATAACCTTCTTCTTCCAAGTCTTCTACCAGTTCAACCCCCAATTCATAGAGGGTTTCAATATGATCGGTAACAAACGCTATGGGTATCATCAGAAAATTCTTGATGCCATATTCAAGGTGACGCCTAACCAGGTCTACCGTATTCGGCTGCGTCCATTTCTGCGGGCCTACCTTCGACTGGAATCCAAGCCAGTACGGCTCTTTGCGGTCGCGCATTTCCATGACCGCTTCCATGGTTTCCTTGATTTCAACCGTGTAGGGGTCGCCGCTTCGCACCTCAAGCAGGGGGGTGCCGTGGGCGCTGAAGATGAGATGCGTCTTATTTCTTGTTTCCTCATCCATTTCAGCCAAGGCCTCATCGATGCGATGGTTCATAGCCTGCAGGTAATGCGGGTTACGATGATAATTTTTTACATGAAATTCCTTCCAGGGTGTCTCATCGCCGAAGCGTTTATCCCGCTTGGTTTCCCAGTCGCGATAGCTGCTTCCGGTTGTTGTCCATGAAAACTGGGGATAAAGCGGCATCATGACGGCGTGTGTGATACCGTCTTCTACCATATCTTCCATGGTCGTTTCCGCAAAAGGCAGCCAGTAGCGCATGCAGGTATATACCTTGACGGTGACATCCGGCATGGCCTTCTTAAAGTGCTTCTCCAGGCCGCGACGCTGCGATTCTGTTAAGCCGTTGATCGGCGAGCAGCATTCGGAAACTCTCTTATTCTGCCGGTTAAGGCAGTGTTTATTGCCGGTACATCCTTTCGGGCAGCCGTTTATCTCCTTGTAGTCTTCCGCGACGTTCGGCGCCCTGAATTTTGAAATAACACTGGCAAAGAGATCCTGTATCTTTCCCCCGCCTAACTTGATAATGTCTTCGTCCTGAAAAAGGTGATATAGAAATGGTCGAACCGCGTCTTCACTCGTAGGCCCTCCCAAATTCATTAGCACTACACCGATACGTATGTTTTCTGCAGACATTTAGTTCTTTTGATTGGAATTTTCAGACTATAAATAAAGGCTTTTATTATGAAGGAAATTTGAAGAGAAACCTTCATCTTTTATTTAGAATCAATCTACAGGTAACGGGGAAAGACAATCCATGACCGGATTTCTATGCTAACCGGCTTTACCTTTTTCGCCTTCCTAAAGGCTGCATAGTGGGTTTGAGCAGGTATATTGCAAGATTCAAGAAAGGAAAACATATCACGCTAGCCTGCCGGCAGCTTGAACCAGAACCTGCTGCCTTCACCGACTTCACTCTCCACCTTTATATCGGTTCCGTGTGCGTTCAGGATGCTTTTTACCACAGCAAGCCCCAAACCCGTACCGCCCTTGTCGCGTGAACGGGCTTTGTCGGTTCTATAAAAGCGGTCGAAAAGCCGTCCAAGGTGTTCTTCAGAAATGCCGATACCGCTGTCTTCCACGCTTACCGTTACTTCATCCTCGCCGTTTTTCCGGTACCTAAACCTGA
>DATFJD010000126.1:0-3144 GCA_035269475.1 Halalkalibaculum sp. | reverse complement strand
CAGTGCAAAAGCCGAATAGCGGATTCCCTCCTCGAGGCCAAAGAAATTACCGAGGAACTCGGCGGACTCCCCATAGTAATCCGTCCCTCATTCACTATGGGCGGTGCCGGTGGGGGCATCGTATGGAACGAAGATGAGTTTGAACGCAAAGTTTTGCGAGGGCTTGAGCTGAGCCCAGTGCACCAGGTGCTTATTGAAGAGTCCATATTCGGATGGAAAGAGTATGAACTTGAGCTGCTTCGTGACCCCAATGATACGGTGGTGATTATTTGTACCGTTGAGAATATCGATCCCATGGGCGTTCATACCGGTGATTCCGTGACGGTTGCGCCTTCACAAACCCTTACCGACAAACAGTTCCAGATGCTGCGGGATGCCGCCATTAAGATGATGAACTCTATCGGTGACTTTGCCGGAGGCTGTAACGTACAGTTTGCAGTGGAACCCGGCACCGACCGATATGTAGCCATTGAAATTAACCCGCGCGTAAGCCGCTCTTCCGCCCTTGCATCGAAAGCAACCGGCTATCCCATTGCTAAAATTGCCACCAAGCTGGCCGTTGGTTACAACCTGGATGAACTCCCGAACCCTATTACCGGAGTATCCTCAGCTTGCTTTGAGCCTTCTATCGATTACGTAGTGGTTAAGTCACCCCGTTTTAACTTTGAGAAATTTCCGGGTGTGGATGAAGAACTCACCACGCAAATGAAAGCTGTCGGCGAGGTAATGTCCATAGGGCGCAATTTCCCGGAAGCCCTAAACAAAGCCTGGCAGTCTCTGGAAATCGGCCGCGCCGGGCTTGGAGCTGACGGCTATGAAGAGCTGGACCGCAAGTATATACGCAAACGACTGCTGAAGCCCTATTGGGATCGCTTGCTTAATATCCGTAATGCCTTCAAAATGGGTGCCTCTGTCGAAGAAATAGCAGACGTTACCAAAGTCGATCCCTGGTTTCTTCAGCAAATACGCTACATGGTTTCGCTTGAAAACCGAACCGAGGGCCAGTCGCTTGAAACTATTTCCAAAGATGACCTTTACGAACTAAAACAGGCCGGCTTCAGTGACACCCAAATATCATGGATGCTGAGCCAAAGTAACGGTGAGGCAACCGAGAACGAGGTTCGCAGCCACCGCAAGAAACTGGGTTTAACGCCTGCCTTTAAACTGGTGGATACCTGCGCCGCAGAATTCCCGGCAGAAACCCCCTATTATTACTCTTCCTACGAAGGTGAAAACGAAAGCGAAGTATCCGACAAAAAGAAAGTACTGATACTGGGAAGCGGGCCGAATCGCATCGGCCAGGGTATTGAATTCGATTACTCTTGTGTGCACTCGGTAATTGCAGCCCAGGAAATGGGTTACGAAACTATTATGGTGAACTGCAACCCGGAAACCGTTTCTACCGACTTCGATATTGCCGACAAGCTTTATTTCGAACCGGTTTATTGGGAACGGGTACTGGATATTATTGAATACGAAAAGCCGGAAGGAGTTATCCTTCAGGTGGGCGGCCAAACCGCTTTAAAGCTGGGCAAGCGCTTTGTTGAAGAAGGCATCAAAATATTCGGAACGCCCTTTGAAAAGATTGATTTTGCCGAAGACCGGGGTGCTTTCTCCAAATTTTTAGAAAAGCTGGATATTCCATTTCCTGATTACGGCACCGCGCGAACCGTGGAAGAATCTCTTAGGATTGCATCTGAAATTGGATACCCGGTGCTAATACGTCCCAGTTACGTTCTGGGCGGACAGGGCATGCGCATCGCTATCAAAGAGGATGAACTGGAAGGCTACACAGAATCCATACTGAAAACACATCCCGAAAACGATTTCCTGATTGATAAATATCTCGAACACGCTGTTGAGGTTGACGTCGACTCGGTATATGACGGCGAACAGCTACATATTGCAGGTATCATGCAGCATATAGAGCCTGCCGGAGTGCATTCCGGAGACTCCACGGCGGTGATTCCCACCTACTCGCTAAGTGATAAAGCACTGGATGACATTCGAGAATACCAGAAGCGTATTGCTGACGAGATGGGAATTATCGGCTTCCTGAATGTGCAATATGCGGTCAAGGATGACAAGGTGTATGTATTGGAGGCCAATCCACGATCTACCCGAACCATTCCATTTCTTGCCAAAGCCACCGGAAGGGCTGAAGCCCAAATTGCCGTCAAGGTTATGCTGGGAGCCAAGCTGAAGGATTTTTCAGAAGAAGAATTAACGTCTACCCTGAAAGGCTGGGCCATAAAAGAGCCGGTCTTCCCCTTCGATAAGTTCCCTGAGGTCAAAAAAGAGCTGGGCCCGGAAATGAAATCCACCGGTGAAACCATTTACTTTATGGATGACTTCAATGATGATCACTTCAAAAAACCCTTTGAATTCAAAAATCTCTACCTCAGCAAATAGGATCGCAGATTAGCGGATTAAAGAATTCCACTGATTTTTTTAAAGCTTGTGTAAGGAATGATCTGCCGGGCAGTCATACTGTTATAATTTTAAAATTACAGTAGAAATCTGTTTGGCCTGCGATCCAATGATGAACAAGAATTACAAATACAGTGAATTAACCGGAATTGTAATTGGTGCTGCGATGCATGTTCATTCTGAATTGGGTAACGGTTTCCCTGAAATAATTTATCATCGAAGTTTTGCCATTGAATTACAGGAAAGAGATCTTAGTTACGTCAGTGAAATAGCAATGCCTCTTTACTATAAAGGCAAAAAAGTAGGAAAAAGAAGATTAGATTTTTTAGTCGAAGAAAAAGTATTGGTTGAACTTAAAGCCGTATCTGAGATTAATGAAACTCATTATAGCCAAGTATTAAATTACCTGAAAGCTTATAACCTGGAGATGGGCCTATTGGTAAACTTCGGTGAGAGCAGCCTCAAGTTTAAACGATTTATAAATAGTAAAATTAAACAAACATTTGATTGATTGCGCTGATAGAACAAAATTAACATCTGCGCAATCCATAAATCAGATTAATCAACGATCCAATGATTAAAGAAGCGAAGAAGAAACTTAACGATGTATTTGGCTATGAATCCTTTCGTCCCTTGCAGGAAGAGGTCATTCAGCAGGTACTTAATAAGAAAGATGCACTGGTCATTATGCCTACGGGCGGGGGGAAATCTCTT
>DATFJD010000125.1:0-3826 GCA_035269475.1 Halalkalibaculum sp. | reverse complement strand
TGAAACAATAAGAAATGAAATTGAAGGACTTAGCAACTGTTAATTCCCGTAAAAGAATTTTAATTTAAACTCTTTTTTCCCGAAATATTATTCTGTAAGGAAGATATAAAAGGGAGAATAGACCGGGAAAGGGGAAAAGGTTGACCACCGCCCCAATCCCGGAACGCAAAAATATACGTATTAAGAATATCGGAAACGGAATACGAGCACTTTATTCTTTTAGGTGATTTAAGCAGGATTTGTTGTCCTGTGTGTGGTAGCCCGGTCAGATACCATGCAACCTACCAAAAACGCCTTTATGAGAAAGCGCTTGATATTATCCAGATAGCCTGTACAGGTAAGAGGTGTAACTCCACTCATGCCATCATCCCTTCTTTCTCCGTTCCCTGCTGCTCGGTAGGAAGCAAAGAGCTGGATCAATTCCTTGCCGCCAGGGCCAGCGGGGAGACAATAGAGCAAGCCGGTCAGTGTTTTGTGGACGCAGGCATGAGCCCTGACTATCCTGAATCTCTGAACAAGCGGTTCAAGGGCTATGTGAGACGGATTGAGTTTATTTTTGAGCCCTTAGAGCCTCCCCCCTGCTATGCACAGCTTATCTTTTTGCTCACAGGGCCATGTTCAGATCCATCGCTCATACTGAATCTGCTATGCGGTGAGTCTGGCTTTAATCCGGTGCTTTTTTCGCGAATAAATATTCTCTTATTTTTCAAAAATACTTCGGAAACAATAGGTTCATATAATCCTCCCTGTTATCTTCCCCCCTAAGCTCTTAGAGTAGCCTGAAAATATTATTTCAGGAGGGAAACGGATGAATTTTGAAGAAAAGAATCGCTTGCGTATGGAGATAGCGGACTTTCGCTACTCTGTGGTGGCGGAGCTGTGCAATCCCTATCTGGGTGATGAACAGCGACGGACACTCATACAGGAGAAGGTAAGCCGACGTTATGTTATTCCCGGGTCCAGGAAAACGGGGCTGTCGGCAGAAACAATTCGGGGATGGATGAGGAAATATCGGCTGTACGGAAAAGAGGGACTTTTTCCTAAACAGCGAGAAGACAGGAGCCGTCCCCGCTCTTTCAACGATGAGGAAGCCACAGCGCTTGTTAAAATCCTCGAAGAGAAGCCGAGGCTCACGGCAGCCTCAGCAGTGAGAATACTGCAGAGGGACGGGATCATCGAATCGAAGATCAGCAGCTCGGCCCTCTCCCGGTTTGTGAAGGCAAATAATCTGACAAAAAGCAGACGAAACAAGAAGGAAACCGAAAAAGATCAGCGGAGGTTTTCTTTCGAAGGGCCTTTAGAATGTGTTCAGGCCGATGCCATGCACGGCTTTGCAATTCCGGATGGGATGGGAAAAAGACGAAAAGCCATCTTGCTTGCTTTTATTGATGATGCGACCCGACGGGTCCTCTACGCCCGTTTTGCCTTCAGCGAGAAGGCTATTCTATTCGAAGACGGTATCAAGCATATCCTGAAGGCCCATGGGAAAATAGGCCGGCAGTATGTCGACAATGGATCAACGTTTATCTCTAATCAGACAAAAAGGATACTTGAAACGTTGGGTATTTACCTCATCCATTCAAAGCCCTATCAGCCTGAAGGCCGGGGGAAAATTGAAAGATTTTTCAGGACTGTGAGACAATCCTGGGTTCAGCTGCTTGAAGAGGAAAAAATTCAAAGCCTGGAGGAGTTGAATCATCTTTTTCACACCTGGCTGGAAAATGAGTATCATAGAAAAATCCACTCCGCCCTTGGAGTTACTCCCCTTGATGCGTGGATTGCTAAGTGTGACAGGATTAAGCGGCTCGATTCGGCCATCGACATTGACCACGTCTTTCTCCATACAACAACCCGGAAGGTGACCAGAGACTCTATTGTCTCACTGGGTGGAGTTTTTTTTGAAGTACCTTCCATTCTCAGAGGAAAGACCGTTGATATTTCCTATGACCCGCATCCTCCTCTGGAGAAAATCGAAATCCGTTGCGGCGGCAAAGAGTACGGGGAGGCAAGGCTTCTGGATCTTTATGCCAACACGAAAATAAAACGCAATAGAGACCACAACGAGAGTTCTGAAGAACAATCAGAGGGTAACGAAAACACTGCAGGAGCCCTTTTATGAAACAGAAGGAGATACTTTCCTATTTTAATCTGGAGGCGCATCCTTTTAGCAAAGAGTTAAAAACCGATGAACTTATGAACCTGCCAACCCTCGCTAAAAGTGAACAAGAGTTGATGCTGCTTATTGAAACCAGGGGAATCGGACTTTTTACCGGGCCTTCGGGATGCGGAAAATCTTCGGTGCTTCGCAAAGTAGCCACCCAGCTTAATCCCGGCCTCTATAGGCCCTTCTACATCAGTCATACCTCTCTGGGTACTACCGAATTTTACCAGTCGTGTGCCGTTGCACTTGGACTTTCGCCTCTTGGCAGACGAAGTAAGATTTTCAGGCGAATAAAGAGTTTTATCACCGATCTCAATGACCAAAAGCGCATTCATCCTGTAATTATTATCGATGAAGCGCAAGCCCTTTCCGGCGATACCCTCCAGGAGATTCGTATGTTGACCAACTTTGAATATGATTCTAAAAACGCCTGCACCCTTGTGCTCTGTGGGCACTCAGATCTCAGACAAAAGCTGCAGCTCAACGTGTATTCTTCTCTGGCCAACAGCATTACCTACAGCATTAAACTTGATGCCCTTCCGGCACAGGAAACCTACACCTACATCGAAAGCCGCATTGCTTCAACCGGCGCCACCGCTGCCCTGTTTACAGACAATGCAAAGAAACTTATCCATGATATTTCCAGTGGTATTTTGAGAATTGCCGCCAATGTTGCTTGGCGATCTCTTATCAATGCCTATCAACATAAGTCCACCCAGGTTGAGAAGGAGCATGTTCAGATGGTAACCAGCCAATAATTTTTTTCAAGCAGAGATCTTAAAACCTGACCCGGGCGGGTACATTGCCCGGGTTCTTTTACTATTACAGTTTTCCCTGGCTCTTTTACGTGCAGAGATAGCGTGGGATTTTTTTGTTTTCTATGCAGTTTTCAGACAAAAAGAGTGTGGGAAGAGAGACAAATATAATGCGGGAATCAACAATTGGATGTCGTTAGTCATGCCGCTAATTAGATAATCCGTTGTATCAGCCGCTACTTCCACTGATCCACTGTCCTGAGTAGAGGACCAGGACAATTCAACATGGTCAAAGTCGTCGTCCGATGGGTTTATCCAGGAAATATCGGCATACGTATCATAGCCCTGCGCATTAAAGTCGCTCACCTCTGCTGGGGGATTCTCGTCATATACCGTTATTTCAATGGAATCCTGATACTGTCCGTCTTCACTTTGAACTGTAACTGCGGCTTCACCCTGTTCATGGCCTGTTACTTTACCATTGGCATTTACCGCAAGAAATGCTTCGTTTGATGAAGTCCATTGAATGGCTGGGTCCTCAGGCGGATTTCCGGTGACAGTGGTGTATGAAACAGTTAAGTCGGCTGTTTCACCGGATAATAACAGGAATGGTTCCTGATCAATGCTAATTCCACGAATGAGATTACGGTACCAAGCCGGAGGCGTGCTCTGCAGTGGTGAACTGGTAAAAGTATCTTTCATTGAGACAATCGAAGAGGTATCCCAGTTCCACACCGAGGGCGAAATCGGTCCACAGGTAAAAGAACTGGCCTGTTCAAACATAAAATTCATGTACATCGCTGCAGATGTATTCCAACTCGAAATATCCTGGTTAAAATCAAGAGTTCTCAAAAACATTCCATTGAACACCTTTACCGATGATGTATTCCAGCCAGAAATATCCCGGTTG
>DATFJD010000124.1:0-2421 GCA_035269475.1 Halalkalibaculum sp. | reverse complement strand
CTGCAACAGATCATCCTTGAGCAAATGGTAACTTCAATGGGCCATACGGTTCTGGCAAAAGTATCAAAAGGAACCGAAGCCATTAAGTCGGCACTTCGCTTGGATGCAGTTGACCTGATTCTAATGGATATCAAGCTTTCCGATAATATTGACGGAATTGAAGCCATGAGCAAGATTAGGAAATCTTCTAATGTCAAGGTCATTTATGTAACGGGGAATACCGAACCTCAGAATGTTGAAAGAGCTAAAAAAACGGATTACGTAGCTTTTCTCTCCAAACCGGTCGACAAAAACCTGCTGGCTAAGGCGCTTGAAGATGCCTTTTAACATCGTAGGGTAACGTTTATTGGCTCAGGCTTTTTTTATTCTACTTTGCTCACCTTTTTGCGTATTCTTATTAACAGTTTTTAATTTGAGAATTCCTCAAATTGTTTAAAATTGTAAACGAAGCTATAGCACTGCAGTAAACGGTATCAGTAGCCATTAAACGACCATTATGGGTATATCCGAAAATTTCCTGGTAAACACCAAGTCTTTTGACCCTATCATACAGGCGTTGATATCGAGATCGGAGCATCCCGATACCATTTCTGATACCACTCTTGAAAAGATGGGATATGATAACCCCAGCGACCTGCTGGTACTTCATGTCCTTAGGGGACTTGATATAATCAATCAGGATAAAACCCCGTCTGATTTATATTACAAAATGGTGGATCCCAAGCACACCAAGGAAGCAATTGCCGAAGGGGTCATCAACGGATACGGTGATCTCTTTCTTGAAAATCACAATATCCACAAGATGCTTCCGGGTGAAATTCAGGAAAAGCTTAAGGATTACTTTGACGGCAAGAAGACGGATCTCATTATTAAGTATATAGCCAACACATTCCACAAACTGGTGTCGTTTGCCGGTATTCAGACCGTTGAGGAAGCACGAGACCGAATGCTGGGCGATGAAATGCAACCCGCCAAAGCCGATGCAGATACAGATACCGGCACCGCAGTGGAAGCTGAAAATGCAGGGACAGAAACAAGCGACGCTGATAGCACTTTGAGAGAAGCGGGGAACAACGGCAAGACCAAACCCGACTACCGGGCCGCTTCCGAGCAAAAAGAAATCAACAGCAGAAGTGTGGAAGAAATTCTTTTTGGAGAGAAACGAGCCGCCGAGGATGAGAGTGAGGCCGCTGAAAAAGGTGATGAGCCTACCCCTGAAGAGGCTTCCGCCGATATGAGCGATTCGCAGCCTGAAGAAGATTCGGATTATGACATTGAGGAAGATGAATCCGTACAAGAATTTAAATCATCTGAAGATACAGCTTCAGGCATAGATACACCGCAAACCCCTGAAGAGCAGCAAACTGAAGAAGAAACTGTTGAATCTAGCGAAGCCCCTGCCCTTTCCGGGAATGATGATATCAGCCTGTCGCGATTAGATACCTCCAATGAGCGTGTACAGAAAGCCGTTGTAAGAAGGTCCGAGCTTCAGTATAAGCTGGGCCACTATGAAGATGCACTGGATACGAGTGAAGAGATTATTGCGTATTTTGACAGTGCCGATGAAAAATTTCTTAAGCAGGCCGTCTCCGATGCGGTAATCAGGCGCGTTGATTTAGTCAAAAAGCTTGACCAGGACCACAAGCTGCTACCGGCCCTGAATGAAGTTATCCGTCGATTCAGCAGTTCCGAAAATCCTGAATACTATGAGCAGGCCTCCAGAGCAATGCTTCAAAAGGCAGAGCTGCTGGAAGCCAAGGATTTCGACGGCCAGGACCTATTGCCGCTGTATAACAATATCATCAGTCGTCTTGAAGACGAGACCGATCCGCATATACAGGAAAAGGTCAACGAGATTTTTATCAGAAGGCTGAAGCTGCTCAACCTTGCCGACGATAACACAGAATTACTCAAGGCACTGGAGCAATCCATTAATCGTTTCGGTGATACCCGGCGTTTCCGAAAATACCTTGAAGAAACCATGTTCCGAAAAGCGGAAATCCTGGAAGATATGAACCGCAATGAAGAAGCTCTGGAGGCCTATACGACCTTCCTGGAAGAGTTTGGGGAAGCCATTGAAAGCTAATTAATATTTCCACATCCCTCCTCCGGTCTCCGATCTCCGGTTTCCATTCTCCATTCTCCCTTTATTCTTTATCCTTTCTTAGTGTTTTTCCTTTTTAAAAGAGATTGAGGATTCCTTATATTTGCTTTCCGTTTTTTGCCCGAGTGGCGGAATTGGTAGACGCGTTGGTCTCAAACACCAATGGCTTCACGGCCGTATCGGTTCGAGTCCGATCTCGGGTACTTATTGCCTCGCAATGTTTTACAGTGATACAACCTGTGAATATTTGCGGGGCTTTTTTAGACAAAATATTTTGGAACGAGGGTGGAACGAGGAAAAATTAAACAGGGTCCCTA
>DATFJD010000123.1:0-2813 GCA_035269475.1 Halalkalibaculum sp. | reverse complement strand
CTCCCGGGTTTTACTGCCCGGAAGCTTTGGAGCCGCTCATCTTAACCATCTCTGATGTCACCATTTTAATTGCCATCAGTCTTATACTACGCAGGCAAAAGTGAAACAGATTCATATTTAACCAAATTTTTATCTACTGATGCTTTCAAAAGATGATACGAAACTGGAAATATTTGGATTCGGAGACGAAGATAAAGACAGTTTTTACTGTCTGGTGAACCTAACCAAAAGTCCTGACGGAATAGATTTAAAGAAACTGTCGATGGCCGATCCGCGCAACTTTGACGAAGCCCTAAACAAACAGGGCTGTATACTTTTACTTCGCGGGGATGAGGTAGAGGAGCTGATAGAGCGTGATGAGATTACAGATTCTGACCTGCATAAATCCATATACGACCTTGCCGTAAGGGAAGAGATTATAAAATGAGGGATACAAGAAAGGGAGATCACAGGAAGAGAATAGGCCAAACCCCCTATATTGAACCGGGAGCCTAAAACCCTAATGTGTTGTAAACGGGTGCTACCTCCGACCAAATAAACCGCAGCTTCTAAACACTAAAAGGTCCGTTTTCCTGCCACCAGTGCCAGGCCTGAAGTACAGTCACCATAGTCTTTCCGTCAGAAATTTCACCTCTGTGCACCATCTCTACGGCTTCACGGAAAGATATCCGGTGCTTCAACAGGAATTCATCTTCGTCAACTTTCTGATCAAAACTTGTCAGGTTCCAGGCTGTATATAAGTGTATGACCTCGTCGGTATAACCGATACTGGGGTAAAAGGGGCCCAGGTAATGCATGCTATCAGTGGAGATGCCTGCTTCTTCTTTCAACTCTCGCCTTGCTGTGCTTTCAGGAGTTTCGCCCTCATCTAGCTTTCCGGCTGGAACTTCAAAGAATATTTGGCGCAGGGGATACCGAAACTGCTTGACCAGCATAACCTCACCATTTTCAAATACCGGCAGCACCGCGGATGCCCCGGGGTGCTTGATCCATTCCCGGGTGGAAATATTACCATTGGGAAGCCGGGCCTTATCGGCAAAAACATGCAGCAACTCTCCCTTGAAGACTTCTTCTGAGCTTACTTCCCGTTCTATAAGTTTATCTGAATCATTCATCATATGTATTATTTTATGTATTATCACAGCAGGCAAAGGTACAATATTAATTCTAAATTTTAATGCGGTCTATACCTGAGTGAGTGCTGCAAAAAATATCGATGGGAAAAAGATCAGGGTAAAGCAAACGCTCTTTACCTGGTCAAACCTGATTTCTTTGAGCCGGGTATTTATTGCATTTCCGATTGTATATCTTCACTACACCAATGGACAACAGGTTACCTGGATCATTGGTCTGCTTGTACTTTATGGAATGATTTCTGACTATCTTGACGGTTATGTAGCCCGGAAGATGAACGAGATATCGGAGTGGGGCAAGGTACTCGATCCCATAGCCGATAAAATATCAGCTTCCATACTGTTTTTGTATACCGTTTATATCGGTTTTGTACCGCTATGGTTTCTAATAGTAGAACTTGCAAGAGACTTTATAATACTTGGTGGTTCCACGTATATTAAATTTGCAAGAGGAAAGGTCGCTATGGCGGTCATGTCCGGAAAGTGGAGCGTCAATGCTCTAGCCGGGTATTGGATGGCAGCGTTCTTCCTCCCTGAGTTTCAGGCCGTGCAGAACTTTTTCATGGGAATTGCACTGGTGCTTATGTTTTTGTCCTTCATTGATTATTTTCATCGTTTCAAACTGATTCGCGACGGTTTGGAATATAACTAGAGCTGAAAGCTGGATTTACTGCTAAAAGTTATTCTACCAATACGCATTGGTTTTAATTCTGCTTAGCATCAGCGACATCCTAAATTGAGATACTTATATGGGTTTTCTGGAAAAACTGGGGTTAAAGAAAAAAGAAAAAGTTGAAAAAGGTGTTGAAAAAAGCCGCACCGGCATTATGGAAAAGCTTGGAAAGGCTATTGCCGGGAAGGATACTGTTGATGCCGAAGTGTTGGACGAACTTGAAGAAATTCTTATCACCTCTGATGTAGGTGTCAAAACTACCGTTGAAATCATTGATCGCATCGAGGCCAGGGTTGCAAAAGACAAATATCTCAACAGCAGTGAACTCAATAATATTCTAAAAGAGGAGATTATTGCACTGCTCAAAGATCACGCACCCGACAAGCCTGCAGCCTTTGATGCCGACTTTCCCCAGAAGCCCCATATCATTATGGTAGTGGGGGTCAACGGTGTCGGCAAAACCACAACCATTGGCAAGCTGGCACATCTCTACAAACAGGCCGGCAAGAATGTGATGCTCGGGGCCGCCGATACTTTCCGGGCAGCAGCCGTCGACCAGCTGAAAATATGGAGCGAACGGGCTGATGTACCCATCATCCAGCAGGGACAAAACGCCGACCCGGCCGCTGTTGCCTACGACACCGTAGAGGCTGCCAATGCACGCGGTGCCGATGTAGCCCTTGTGGATACGGCCGGACGCCTGCACAATAAAAAATCACTCATGGAAGAGCTTGCCAAAATAAAGCGGGTAATGGGAAAAGTGGTCGATGGAGCCCCTCATGAGGTGATATTGGTACTGGATGCTTCAACCGGTCAGAACGCCATGGAACAGGCCAAGGCATTCACCTCCTTCGTAGATATTACCGGGCTTGCACTTACCAAACTGGACGGTACCGCAAAAGGAGGCATTGTCATAGGAGTCTCCAATGAGCTGGATGTGCCGGTTAAATATATAGGTGTCGGGGAACAGATAGAAGACCTACAGGTTTTCGACCGCGAACTCTTTG